>JAFIHO010000056.1 GCA_017849395.1 Hyphomicrobiales bacterium | reverse complement strand
GGATAAGTCTTTTCAGGAAAAATCAGCGCCTTGCTGCCACCCTTGTAATTGACGAAGCCGTCCAGCCACCAGCGATCGCCCTTCACGCGAATCTCGAACATGAAGCGCGGATTGGGATCGGAGGTGCCGCCGGGATTTGCGTCCAGTCCTGTGGCGGGATCGGTTTCGGCGACATGCATCCAGCGCTGCTGCTCGTCACCGCCATCGGGACGGAAGATTGCTTCCAGCGTGAAGGTCTTGGCGCCGACGAGGGGCCGGTCGGTGAAGAACAGCGCATCATCCTTGCCGTTGAACAAAACTGCCTTGCCCGCAGGCGAGGAAATCACTTTCGGCGCGCCTTCCGTCTTCACCGCGACGCCGCCGATCTTCTTCAGATTGTCGAACCGGATCAGTCCATCCGGCATATCCGCCAGCGCGGGCGTTGCGGCGACAAAGGCAAGGCCAAGGATCACAGCATGAAGCGGACGCATCGAATCTCCCCGGATTGTTGTTGTTGCCGCATCTGACCACAGCCCCAGCGCGCTTGTCACGATGGAGTTGACCCCACGGCAAGGCAAAAATGGCCGGATTTTCCAGTTAAAATCCGTTCAGCCTGGGTTCATCCGGACAGGATCAGTATCGCGTCCAACGGCACTTCGGTGCCCTGGATGAAAGGTGGTTCGCCATGAAACGTCTGATCAGCGCCGCCCTCGCGCTTTCGCTGCTGGGCACGACTGCTGCCTTCGCCGATCCGTGGCGCGGCGGCAATGGCTACCGCAATGGCCATGGCTATCACGACAATTACCGCCGCGGCCGCGGCGACAATGGCGCGGGCATCGCGCTGGGCGTCGGCCTGGGCCTGTTCGCGCTGGCGGCCATCGCGGCATCTAACCAGAACCGCGACCGTTATTATGGCGACTATTACTATGACGCGCCGCCGCCCCCTCCGCCGCCTCCGGGTGCCTACTATCGCGGTTATGGCGGCTGGTAAGCGTTAAGGTTTTGCGGAAGCGGCCCGGCCATCACCGGGCCGCTTCCTGCTGTTTCCATTAACCCTCGAACGCATCTCGCGGACCGCTTGCGGGCGCGAGCGTTGAAAGGACAGCACCGTCACGGTAGAAACAGCCATTGTGCGGCGGGGCTTCCGTGATCCATTCCTGGGCAAGTGTTGAAACCGGCATCCATGATGCCGCCTTGAAGGCATAGGGCGGACATGCGGCGCGCATCCCCCTTCAAGGAATATTCCGGCGTAAAATGGATCATGGCGGCGGCGGCCCTGATCGCGCTGCTGGCCGTGAGCCCGATGTTCGGAATCCGCTATCTGCCGCTGCATGATTATCCGTTCCATCTGGCGCGCGTTCTGATTCTTTCGCAGCTGGACAATCCCTATTTCGCGCGCTTCTACGAGCATGGCAGTTTTCTGTTGCCGAATATCGGCATGGATGCGGTCGCGGTGCCGCTGTCATCGCTGCTGGGCGCCGAACAGGCGGCGCGTGTGTTCGTGGCGCTGACGCTTTTGACGGCGCTGTTCGGATGCATGGTGTTGCACCGCGCCGCGCATGGACGCTGGAGCGCTTTCCCCCTGCTGGCGGTTCTGTTCCTGCATAACGGCATCTTCCGCTTCGGCTTTTTCAACTATCTGTTCGGCATGGGGCTGGCGCTGGCGGCGGCGGGCTGGTGGATGGTGCTGCGGCCAGGACTGGCGCGCTTCGCGGTGGGGTTTGTGTGCGCCGTCCTGCTGTTATGGTGTCATTTCGAGGCGTTCGCGGTGTTCGCCACGGTCGTGGGCGGGCTGGAGATCGGGCGTGCCTGGGAAAAGCTGCCGCGCAACGGTGCCGCGTCCGCGCTGAGCGATCTGGCGCTTGCGGCGCTACCTTTTCTGGCCTGCCTGTTGTTGTTCTGGCTGGTGTCGCCCACCGCCGATGTCGCCAGCAAAGGTTTTGAATACACGCCGGGCATGATGTCCAAGCCGGTGGGCGGGTTGTTCGCTCTGTCCAGCGGCAGTTCGGTGCTGGATGTCATAACGGTTCTGGCCGTGCTGGGCGTTTGCGGCGGACTGGCTTTCACGGGCAACCTCACCTTCTCGAGGCCCCTCGCCTTTGCGGTGGGCGCGATGGTGCTGGCCTTCTTCGTGGTTCCCGCCAATGTGATGGGGGCCTTGTATGCCGACACGCGGCTGGCGCCCGCCCTGGCGCTGCTCATCATCGCCGCGCTGGATATTCGCGCCGGCGCCCCCATGCTGGTGAGTCGCAGCGTGCTGGGGCTGGCTGTGCTTCTTGGCGTGGTGCAGGCGGGGGTATTCCACGTGCAGTGGCGCGGCTATGAAGCAGTGATCGCGCCCATCACCCAGGCGATCGAGAAGATCGAGCCGGGATCGACGCTGTTCGCGGCCACCACAGAGCTCTATCCCGCGATGATCCCCGATACGCCGCAAAAGCTGGCAGCTTGGGATCCGCCATTGAAACATGTCGCATCTTTCGCCGTTCTGGGTTCGCCGGTGTTTGTGCCCATGACCTGGGCCGATCCCACCCAGCAGCCGCTGGCGGTGAAGCCTGCCTATCGCGGGGTCTATGATTTTCCCGGCCATCCCCGCAAAACCTATTCGTCCGCGGACCTGACCACGCTGTTCACGCAGATCGAGGCGGGCCGCCCGCATTGGCCGGAGCTCAACCATGCCTATCTGCTGCTGGTGGGCAACAAGGCATTGGAGCCGCTGCCCCTGCCCGCAGGCGTCAGCCGTGCGGCAGAGGGCGAGCGTTTCGTGTTGCTGCGCCTGCCCTGAGGCTTAGTCGGGACAGGGATTATCGGCGCAGGAAGTGGACTTCAGCGGTCCGAACCCGGCTTCGATGATGACACCCGGCTCATTCTTCGCGCCGTCGAAATGTGCCTTGCCGGGATAATGGGTGACGAAGGTGCCAGCCGTCATCGGATAGGTTTTGTTCTCATCAAAGACATTGCTGGAGCCGACCCACCAGGTGCCCGACACCACGAAGAAATAGCGGATACGGTCGTGATAATGCGGGCGGCTCATATTGTGCGGTAGCCATTTGGCGAGACGGATATAGAAGCCGGGCTTGGCCGGATCGCCCACCAGATTGACATGATCCTGGCTTTTGTTGGCGTTGCTGACCCATTTGAAGTCCGCCAGATGCGTATAGGTCACATGGGTCGGATTGGGTTTGGGAGCGCTGCTTTGCGCCGCCGCGACGGAAATGATGGCGGTGGCGAAGGCTGCGCCCAGCAGCAGGGCGCGCGGGGATATTTTCATTGCAAGCCTCCTGTAATTCAGCACGCTTGATCGCGTCTTCTGTGGGATAAGCTGAGAAGGACGCTCAGGATAGGAGCGGAATCGGGGGAAACCAATGAGAAAAAGCATCGGCCTTCTGTTGGGCGTGGTCGCGCTGATCGCAGCCGCCCAGGCCGCGCCTTTTGCCCGGCCGGACTGGGCCTATGCCGTGCCCGGACCGGAGGATGAGGTGCCACCCGTCAAGCACGACGGAACCCTGTTCCATCTGCCGGGGTCCAAGGGCTCATTTACCTACGCCAAAATCCAGGGCCGAAAGGACGGTTCGAACGAACGCATCGCACCCGCCGACTGGTATCCGGACGAACATCCGGTGATGCCGAAGATCGTGGCGGAGGGCGACAACAAGCGAGGGATCGTTGCCTGTGCGCTGTGCCATTCGCCCGGCGGCCGGGGACGGCCGCAGAATGCCGCGTTGGCGGGTCAGCCCGCCGCCTATCTGGCGCAGCAATTGCGCGATATGCGCGACGACCTGCGCAGCAGCGCCGAGGATCGCAAGATAAATGCCCATCAGATGATCGGTTTCGCCAAGGCGATGACAGATGCCGAGATCGACGAAGCCGCGAAATATTTTGCCGCGATTCCCTGGTCGAAACTGGTCACGGTGATCGAAACCGACACCGTGCCGAAAATGTATAGCGCAGATGGCATGTATCTGCCGCACCCCGGCGGTGGGCGCGAACCGCTTCGGGCGCGCATCATTGAGACGCCCACCGATCCGGCGCGCACCGATTTGCGCGATCCCCATGCGGGCTATACCGCCTATGTGCCAAAGGGCGCGCTGGCGAAGGGCCGCGAGCTGGTCACAAGCGGCGGTAATGGCAAAACCATCGCCTGCGCCCTGTGCCATGGCGACAAGCTGCATGGCGTAGGCGTCATTCCGGGAATTGCGGGACGTTCGCCCGCCTATGTGGGACGGCAGCTTTACGACATGCAGCAGGGCACGCGGCGTGGCGCGATGGCGCATCTGATGAAGCCGGTGGTGGCGAAACTGACCTCGGAGGATATTCTGAACATCGCGGCCTATGCCGCATCCCTGCCGCCTGCACGCTAGAAGGAGATCACATGCGTTGCTTGAAATTGATGGGGGCGGTTGCGCTGGCTGCCCTGATGGCTGGCGCCAGCGAAGCCGCATCGCGCCGCAATGACAAGGTTTGGGCGGCTGTGGAAGCCAGTCGACAGGGCGCGATTAATCTGCTGAAGGAGATCGTCAGCATCGATTCGGGTACCGGCGATGTCGCGGGCGGGAACAGGATTATCTCGGCGCTGAAACCGCGATTGGAGGCGCTGGGAGCGGAGGTTCGCACCTCACCCGCCGAAGCGCCGGATCTTCCTGACAATCTGTTGGCCGTGTTTCATGGTACGGGCAAGGGCCGCATCCTGATCGTTGCGCATTACGATACGGTCTATGGGCCGGATACGGTGGCGGGGCGGCCCTTCCGTATAGAAGGCACCCGCGCGCTAGGGCCGGGCGTGGGCGATGAAAAGGCCGGAGTGGTCAACGCCGTCACTGCGCTGAAAATCCTGCGCGACACGGGTTTCCGAAATTTCGCCACCATCACGCTTCTGGTCGAGAGCAGTGAAGAACGCGGCTCGCCCGGCGCGACCAAGCTCATTAAGACACTAGCGACGCAGCGTGATGTGGAGCTCAACATGGAACCGGGCGATCAGCCCGACCTGTTGACGGTTTGGCGCAAGGGTTCCGCCGCCATCCGCATCCAGGTGAAGGGCCGTGCTGCTCATGCCGGGATGGCGCCGCAGGACGGGCGCAATGCAGCGACGGAACTGATTCACCAGATCGGCCTGCTGGATGGCGTGTTTCCCCATTTCGGCGACGGGATCACCGTCAATCTGACATTGGTGAAGGCAGGCGAGCGCAACAACATCATTCCCGAAAGCGCCGAGGCCAATTTCAATGTGCGCTATCGCAGGCCTGAAGAGCTCGAGCAGATCATGGCCCGCGCGCGCGCCAATGCGGCCAACATCATCGTGCCGGACACGGTGGTGACGGTGATACCGCCCGACACCGCTTTCCCGCCCCTGACGCAGAACGCGCAGATTGACGCGCTGGCCGACAAGGCTGCGTCCATCTATGCCGAGATCGGCAAGACCATCGGGCGCGGCGGCAATGGCGGCGCGTCGGAATCGGCGCTGGCCATGTCGGTCGGTACGCCCGCGCTGGATGGCTTGGGCTATGTCGGCGGCGATTTCCACACCGAGAAGGAATGGATCGACCTGAACAGCGTTGCGCCGCGGCTGTATCTGTTTACGCGACTGCTGATGGAATATGGCGCTGCGCCGCCGAAGAAATAGCCCAACGACCGGAGAAAACATGTCATGGCCCGGCTTTAACGGGCCATGACAATTGTCTTGGTTATCTATTTCGCCGGCCCGCCAATGACCGCCGAACCCGTGCCACTGCATCCCATAGCGCCATAGCGGGTGAATTTCTGGATACGCTTCCCCGTGTCCACCTCGGCGGTATAGATGTCGCCCTTGCTGTCCAACCCGACCTGGTGCAGCCAATGGAACTCGCCCGCCATGCGGCCGCTGCGGCCCAGGCGGCCAAGCTCCTGCAAATTGCTGCGGTTGACGACATAGATGGTCTGGTTGGTGTTGTCGCCGATATAGAGGCAGCTCTGTGCCTTGTCCTTTGAGAAATTCATGTAGACCGCCGTACCTGGCATCACCGGCAGGGTTTCGGTATCGCGGCTAACGAAGGTTTCAGCGACAAAGCCACACTTGCCCGCTTCGCCGGTCGGATTTGTACAGGGCTTGCCCAGCATCGGGTCATTCTTGTCGAAAACCTGGATGCGGTTGTTGCCCCGGTCGCAGACATAGATTTTACCGTCATCGGCAATTTTCACGCAATGCACCGGATTGCGGAAATAAGCGGGCTTCAGATTGCCCTTTGCCTTATCGGACGGCCAGCGACCCGCCGCATTGGCGGCTTTGTCATCCACCGGATTAGCGCCGTAGGCGCCGAAATGGCCGATATATTTTCCGGTCGTCGCATCGGCGATCACGATGCGGCGATTGCCATAGCCGTCGGCCACATAGAGCCGGTTGGTCTTGGCGTCCACCACCATGTCGGCGGGTTGATAGAATACCGGCGTGCCGTTCAAGCCGCCATCGGTGTCGTTGCTGGCCGGTTCCTTTGGCGTGCCGCCGATGCGCATCTTGAAATTGCCGTCGCGATCGAACTTGAGCAGGAAACCGTCCGCGCCGCCGCGATTGGTGGCCCAGGGCGCCTGCGGGCCGGTGCCGGCAACTTCCGCCTGGCCTTCTTCCGGCGCCTTGCCGCTGATGGAGGCGTTACCGCCCATCCAGACATAGCCCTGTTCATCGACATAGATGCCGTGTTCATTGTTCGGCCAAATGCAGCCATCCGCAGCCTTGCAATGCGCGGCTAGCCAGCCGGGATCGGAAGGACCGCCCCAAGCCCGCAGCAGCTTGCCGTTCATGTCGAACTCCAGCACCGAGGGCGCGGCCTTGCAGCAATCCGCCGCCGGGCCATTAGGACGCTCATAGCCCAGCCCGTTGACCTTCACGCCCTTGGCGTTGACCGCACCGGGCACCGCGTCTTCCAGGCCCGCTTCGTCATTGGTCAGGCTGCGGGGGCGGTTAAGAATCCAGATGTGATCCTGATGATCCACATAAAGTCCCGCGATCTGGCCCAGAATCCAGTTGTGCGGCAGAGGCTGGGGCCAGGCCGGATCGATGGTGAAGCCCGGCGTCTTGCCGCTGGCCGAGTGGTTATAGACCCCGGTCTGCTTCGCCAGTTGACCCGTCGCGGTATCGGCGGCAGCGACGGGCAGGACGAACAGCCCCGCCACGGCGAAAGCGGCCATCAGCTTGCGTGACATCATGATCTGAAACCCTCTTATGGAATGCTTCTATTTGCGGACAGAAAAGCGGACCACGGTCACTTCCCGATATTGTTGGCCCGGCTTCAGTTCGGTGCTGGGGAAGGATGGCACATTCGGCGAATTGGGATAATGCTGGGTCTCCAGACAGAAGGCGCCGTGCATGACGTATTTTGCGCCGCCCTTGCCGGTGATGGCGCCCGGGAAATTGGCGGTGAACAATTGCACGCCGGGTTGGGTGGTCAGCATTTCCAGCACCCGGCCCGTCACGGGTTCTTCGACGCGGGCCGCCAGACGCAACGTGCCCGGCTTGCCGTTGATGACGTAATTCTGGTTGAAGCCGGGACCGGCGGCGATCTGCGGCTCCTTGCTACCAATATGCGCGCCTATCAATGTCGGTGTGGTGAAATCCAGACCGGTGCCCTTCACCTTTACGATGCGGCCATCCGGCGCGCCGGTGTCGTCACGGATCGTCGCGCTGTCGGCGAGGATTTGCAGCCGATGACCCAGCACATCGCCTTCGGAATGGCCCTTCAGGTTGAAATAGGAATGGTTAGTGAGGTTCACCACGGTGGGTTTGTCGGTTGTGGCGCGATATTCCATCCGCAGCGTATCGTCCGCGGTGAGGGTGTAGATCACCGTCGCTTTCAGCGTGCCGGGAAATCCATTCTCGCCATCCGGGCTGGTGTAAGTCAGCGTGAGGCTGGGCGATGCACCATCCTTCGCCACCGCGGTCCAGATGCGCTTGTTGAAGCCGACCGGCCCGCCATGCAGATTGTTTCCGTTGCTGTTGATGGGCAGTCGGTAGGTCTTGCCCCCTAGGGTGAAGCGACCGCCCTTGATGACATTGGCGAAACGGCCAATGATCGAGCCGTAATAATATCGGTCGTTCGCGGGATCGGTGTAGCCTTGCAAACTATCGAAGGCGCGCACGATATCGGCCATCTTCCCGGTGCGGTCGGGCGTGGCGAGACCGATAATGGTGCCGCCATAGTTGGAGATGCGCACTTCCAGCCCATGTGCGTTGGTCAGGGTGTAGATGTCCACCTTGTGCCCTTCAGGCGTTACGCCCCAGGCATTCTTCTCGACCGCCGCATGGGCCGCGGCGGCCAGCAGCAGGCTCATGCCCGCAAGCGACGCAGCGATGGCTTTCATGGCGTTCCTCGACCCCGCCGCCTTATGCGGCTTGTTATGGGCCGCTTATAGCGCAGGCTGCCGCGAGCCGCTACCAGCGGATGGCGCGGAAAATGTTGGAGAAATCGTCAGTCCAGGGCCGCACGCCCGGATCGGGCTTCAGCGGCTTCCACCTTTTCTCCGAATTCAGGAACGCGAGATCCGCCTCACTGGCGGCGATGGCGACCCATTCCGAGGCGGTGACGCCATCGGGTCGCAAATCCGCCGGGGGATAGTAAAGCTGATGGCGCGCCGC
>JAFIHO010000055.1 GCA_017849395.1 Hyphomicrobiales bacterium | reverse complement strand
TGCTGCTCGCCGGCCGCAAGGCGCGCGAAAGCTTCGAGCGGCTGGCCTATACCGGCGCGGACGCGTTTCTGGCGGCGCGTTTCGAATCCGAGGCGCTGCGCGCGCTACTGCTGTTCGACGCTGTCGGTGGCGGCTTCTCGCCATCCGAGCCGGGCTCCGCCCTGACGCTGGTGTGGCGCAGCGCACAGGAGATGGCAGGCCTGCAGGGCGCCGTGGCGCTGCCAGCCTGCGGCACACTTGTCGGTTCCTTGATCCGCGCCGCGCGCGCCGCTCATGTCCGCATGGCCGCGCCGGTAACGGCGATCCGCGAGCGCGATGGCCGGGCAACGGGCGTCGTGCTGGCCGATGGCGGCGAGATCGAAGGCCGGATGGTGTTGTCGGCGATTCCCGCTCCGCTGACCGAACGCATGCTGGGCGATGTGTCCCCTCCCGTCGCCAGGGTGGGCGAAGCCCAGATTTTATTCTCGCTCTCGCGGCCTCCCGACATGCCGATGCCGTTCAATTTCGGTCGCGCGATTGTCGCGGAGGGGGCGGGCGGTTTCACAGACGCGCATGAGGCCGCGCGCGGCGGCCGGTTGGCGGACGACCTGCCGCTGGAATGTGTCGCCACCGATCATCAACTCATCGTCACGGTGCGCCCGGTGCCGGTCACGCCGCGAGAAGGCTGGGATGCGCTGAAGCCCTTGCTGGCGGCGCGCATCGTGCGCGCGCTGGGTCCCCATGCGCCGGGCTTCGCGCGCAGCATCACCGGCATTTCCTTCCGACTGCCGCAGCCCCAGGCGCGCCCCGTCTTGTCCCAACTGCTCGCGCCGCCCGCGACACGGCTGAAGACAAGATTGCCGAACCTTCTGATGTGCGGCCGCGACGCCGAGCCTGTCTCCAGCATCTCCGGCCGCGCGGGCCGCATGGCGGCGGCGCTGGCCTCACAATTTCTCTCGGGACGGACGGACTAGGCTCGCGGCAGCCGCAATTCCATCACGCTGCCGCCGCTGGGCGCACTCGCCAGCCGCATCGCGCCGCCCATGCGCCGCGCCAGTTCCACCGCGATGGCAAGGCCAAGCCCCGCGCCGGTGACGGTGCCCGGACGGTCGAAGCGCTGAAAGGGCCGTCCCGCCTTCTTGCGTTCGGTCGGCGAGAAACCCATGCCACTGTCGCGCAGCACCGCTACGCCCGCGCCTTCCTCGAACCGTACCTCCAGCCGTACCATGCCGCCCTCGGCGGTATAGGCCAGCGCATTGCCGATCAGATTGGAGAAGATGCGTTTCACTGCCGCCGCGTCGGCCCGCACCTGGCCGGGCTCGCACAGGCCGGTGGACAATCCGATGCGGCGGGAGAAGGCGCGGCCCTGATGTTCGGCGATACATTCGTCCACCAGCGCCGCCAGATTGACCGGATGCATCGAAAGCGGATGACGCCCCGCCTCGATATTGGCGAACTCCAGTATGTCGCCGATCTTGGCGTGCAGGCTGCGCCCGGCATCGCCGATGTCGCGCGCATATTCGCCATATTTGGGGTGGCCCGTCGCGCCATAGAATTCATGCGCGATGATGTCGGAAAAACCGATAATGGCGTTCAGCGGTGTGCGTAATTCATGGCTCATATGGGCGATGAATTCGGATTTGGAGCGCGTCGCCTCCGCCGCGCCGCGTTCGGCATTGGCCAGCCGCACCAGCAGCTTCGCCTCGCTCGGCGCGGCGCCCAGCAGGGCACCCCGCGCGCGCGCCCTGCGCTCGCGCGTCTCGAACCGGCCCGCCAGCAGCGAAGCGGCCCAGGCGCCCGTGACCGCCGGACCAAGGATCAGCAAAAGATAAAGCGGCAGGCTGCCCAGCCAACCCGTTGCGGCGCGCGCCTCCGTGCCGACAGCGACCGTCACCGGCCATCCCGGCACCGAGGCGCTGATGTTTCCGTTGTGCCAGTCGGGGCCTGCTGCGAAGACGCGGCCATCTGCCAGCAGGGCGGCACGCGACATCACACCGGGCGGCATCAGATTGGCGGGATCGAAAGAGACCAGCACAGTGCGCTGTCCGTCGCGGACAACAAGACCGCCGGAAAACAGGATGCGCGACGCCGTACCCATCGGCGGCAGCGCGGGCAGGGGACTGCGCACCCCGTCCCAAACCGCCAGCATCGTCCCTTGCGCATCGAACACCGCGATGTTGCGGAGGCCCGGTTCGGCGCGCGCGATCTCGCCATCGCGATAATCGGCATAGGTCATGCCCAGCCGCGCATACCGGTCCAGCGCGGCGGCCGCCACCTGCGCCAGGTCGGCGGCGCGGGCCTGCTCGAACCGCGCATTTTGCTCCAAGGCCTGGGCGTGGTCCGACCGCACCCCCAGCAGCGCCGCCGCCGCCAGGCTGACGCCCAGCAGAACCACGCAAAGCGGCAGGATCAGCCGCCTGTCTTGCGGAACGCGCCGCAGCAGGCCATTGGCCATGCCGCCAGCCATGTCCGCGATAGACGCAATGCTAGTGCGGGCCATGCTCCCCCCGAACCTCGCCCCACGGAGTGATTCGCACATCGATTATGCGAATCGTGGAGTCGCCGGTCACTAGGGGTTTAAGAAGTTATTAACTATACTGGCAAGGACGGCAGGGTCTCGCCGCCGGCCTCAATCGAGCATCTTGCTGGTCACTTCGAACAGGTTGGGCGAAATCCCCGGCAATGCCTTGATCCCGGCGATCTCCGCCTTCATCAGCGCCTGCCGCGCCGCGCCATAGCGCCGCCAGCTTTCGAATGCGCCCGCCAGCCGCGCCGCCACCTGGGGATTGAGCGGGTCCAGGGTTTGGATCACTTCGCCCACCAGCCGGTAGCCGGCACCCGACGCATCATGGAAGCGCAGATGGTTTGCGCTGAACGCACCCACCAGCGCGCGCACCCGGTTGGGATTCTTGATGTCGAAAGCCGGATGTTTCATCAGCGCGCGCACCGCCATCACGGTCTCCGGCAGGGGCGAACCCGCCTGCAGGCCCATCCACTTGTCCAGCACCAGCGGATCGGTGCGGAAACGGTCATGGAAATGGGTGAAGGCGGCATCGCGCAGCGGCGACTCCATGCGGCTGAGCGCCGCCAGGCCCGCGATCATGTCGGTCATGTTGGTCGCGGTACGGTAATGCGCGTCGGCCAGCCCAGCCGCGGCTTCATCATCCTCCGCCGTCAGATAACGCAGGCAGGCATTGCGCAGCGCGCGCTGTCCCGCGGATTTCGCTTCGGGGCTGAAATGGCCATCACCGCCCGAATGTTCGTAAAGTGCGGCGATGCGCGGGCCATGTGCGGCGGCGATGTCGCGCACCAGCGCGATGCGCGCCTTGTGAAGCGCATCGGGATCGACCGGCATGCGCGCGGTGGCCAGCTCGCCTTCGGTCGGCGGCATCAGCATCTGTGCCGCGAAGGCAGGATCGCTTTCCGCATCCGCCAGCACATCGCCGATGGCGTCCAGATAAAGCGCGTCACAGGCGCCCGGCTTGAGAGCCTCCGCATGGGCGGCCATGTCCAGCATGATCTCGGTCGCCAGCGTCTGGCCCGCTTCCCAGCGGTTGAAGGCGTCGCGATCCCGCCCCATCAGCCTGGCGCGCCCGGCGCGGTCCAGCGGAGTCTTGAAAATCACCGGCGCCGAGAAGCGGCGGCCCAGCGACAGAAGCGGTTCTTCCTCGACTCCGGTGAACACGAAGCGGTGCTGTGCCCCGGTCAGTTCCAGGACGCGCTCCTCCGGCCCCGTCTCATTCTCGCCGTCCAGGGTCAGCGGCAGCGCCTTGCCGCTTTTGCCCACCAGACCCATCCGCACAGGGATATGCATGGGCTGCTTCACCGGCTGACCCGGCGTCGGCGCCAGCGTCTGACTGAGATCGAGTGTGTAGGTATGCGCGCCTGCGTCGTAGCTGCCGCGCGCTTCCACCACCGGCGTTCCGGCCTGCCGGTACCACAGCCGGAACTGCGACAGGTCGCGCCCGCTGGTGTCCTCGAAGCATTTCACCCAGTCCTCGACCGTCGCGGCTTCGCCGTCGTGACGCTCGAAATACAGGTCCGTCGCCTTGCGATACCCCGCATCGCCCACCAGCGTGTTCAGCATCCCGATCACTTCGGAGCCCTTGTCGTAGATGGTGGCGGTATAGAAATTGTTGATCTCGATATAGCTCTGCGGCTGCACCGGATGGGCCAGCGGTCCCGCATCCTCGGCAAACTGCCGCGCGCGCAACGCACGCACCTCCTGGATGCGCTGCACGCCATGACTGCGCATGTCGCCGGAAAACATCTGGTCGCGATAGACCGTCAGTCCTTCCTTCAGCGAAAGCTGGAACCAGTCGCGGCAGGTGATGCGGTCGCCCGTCCAGTTGTGGAAATATTCATGCGCCACCACGCTTTCGATGCGCGCATAATCGTCATCGGTCGCGGTCTCCGGCGTCGCCAGAAGCACCTTGTCGTTGAAGATGTTGAGGCCCTTGTTCTCCATCGCTCCCATGTTGAAGGTTGAGACGGCGACGATCATGAAGATGTCCAGGTCGTATTCGCGGCCGTAAGCCTCTTCGTCCCATTTCATCGACCGCTTCAGCGCGTCCATCGCATAATGGGCGCGCGGCTCGTTGCCATGCTCCACATAAATGGCCAACTCGATCCTGCGTCCCGTCATGGTGACGAAACTGTCATGGATGGAGCCCAGATCCCCCGCCACCAACGCGAACAGATAGG
>JAFIHO010000054.1 GCA_017849395.1 Hyphomicrobiales bacterium | reverse complement strand
TCCTTGAGCAGCGCCTGCAGGGGCGGCGAATCCACCGGGCCGGGGCACACCGCCTTGCAGCGGATATTCTTGGTGACGAAATCCGCCGCCACCGACTTGGTCAGGCCGATCACCGCCGCCTTGCTGGCGCCATAGGTGCAGCGGTTGGCGATGCCCTTCATGGAACCGGCCACCGACGCGACATTGATGATCGCGCCGCCGCCATTGGCGATCATGGCGGGCAGGAAGGCGCGGGTCATGCGGGCGATGGAATAGACATTCACATTCATCGACAGTTCCCACTGCGCATCATCGGCCTCCAGCACCGTGCCGCCGGGTACGATGCCCGCGCAGTTGAACAGAACGTCCAGCGCGCCCACCTCAGCCGCCAGCGCCTTGATCGCCGAATCATCGGTTACGTCCAGCTTGCGCACCGTGCCGCCAAAGCCCGCCAGTGCGGTGACATCGCGGTCGGTGGCGATCACCTTGGCGCCTTCGGAAAGGAACAGTTCGGATGTGGCGCGGCCGATGCCCGCCGCCGCGCCGGTGATGAGCGCGGTCTTGCCTGCGAGAAGCTGAGTCATGTGGGGAGAGAACCTTGTATTTAATATTCAGGGATGGCGCATAATGGGCCATGGGCTGGCCGAACTCCAGTGCCCGACCTTTCAGCGGCCGCTCCCGAGTAACCATTCGCCAAAGTGGGAATTCCCGCACCCTCGGGCGCCGCGAGGGAGGCAGTCTCTGGCTCTGTCGTCACTATATGAGGGGGCCGCTTTGACGAAACCGCCGAACTAGGCTTTTCTGCCCGCCACTGGTGAGGAAGGGCGCACCAAATCCCAAAATCCGGGATAAACAGAGCCGCAGAAGCGGCCGTTGGATAGTGCCAGGGTGGCGCCTGCCTCGCGCATTGCAACGCCGTGTCCGCGGCATGAGGAAGCGCTTATGAAGTCGTCCTGGGTTCGCTATCAGCTCATCATGCTGATCTTTGTGGTCAGTGCCGTGGTCTATATCGACCGGAGCAATATCTCCATCGCGGGTATCTATCTCGCCGCGGACTACAAGATCGACAAGATCCAGCTTGGTTGGGTCTTCAGCGCCTTTCTGATCGGCTATGCGGTGTTCCAGATTCCGGCGGGCTGGGTCGTGGGCAAGCTGGGCCCGCGCAAGACCCTGGCCCTGGGCCTTATCTGGTGGAGCGTATTGTCGGTCGTCACCGCGCTGGTGCCGCCGGACATGTCGAACGCCCTGTGGGTGCTGATCGCGGTACGCTTCATTCTGGGCATGGGCGAGGCGGTGGCTTATCCCTCCTCCAACCAGTTCATTGCGGCCTGGTTTCCCACTCAGGAGCGCGGCAAGGCCAACGGATTTGTGTTCGGCGGCGTCGGTTTCGGCTCCGGCACGGCGCCGCCGCTGGTGGCGTATATCGTCTATACTTATGGCTGGCACGAGGTGTTCTACTTCTCCGCCGCTATCGGTCTGGTGATCTGCGCGATCTGGTATCGTTTCGCGCGCGACACGCCGCAGGAACATTCCCGCGTCTCGCCTGAAGAACTGGCGCATATCAAGGCGGGACTGCCGCTGAAAGTCGAAGGCCCGATCGCCGCCGTGCCGTGGGGCCGGATCTTCGGCAGCCTCGACGTCTGGATGGTGACCTTGGCCTATATCGCGTTCGGCTATGTCGCCTTCATTTTCCACACCTGGTTCTTCATCTATTTGAAGGATGGGCGTGGTCTGGACCTGAAGAGCAGCGCGCTGCTTGGTTCGCTGCCTTTCATCGCGATGACCGTCTGCTGCCTGTTGGGTGGCGCGCTCAGCGATTGGCTGGTGAAGAAGAAAGGCCAGTATTTCGGCCGCAGCCTGTTCGGCGCGTTCACGCTGTTCCTGGCCGCCGCTTTCCTCATTGTCGGCAGCCAGGCCAAGGATCCCATCGTGGCCGTCCTGGTGCTCGCCGGCGGTGTGGGCGCGCTGTATCTGGGACAAGCGACCTATTGGGCCGTAGCCGCCGATTTCGGCGGACCTTACACGGGGGTGATCTCCGGCCTGGTCAATATGGGCGGCCAGATCGCCGGCGCCGTAACAGCCACGGCGACGCCCTGGTTCGCATCCAAATATGGTTGGGAAACCGCCTTCTACGTCGCGGCGGGAATCTCGTTCGTCTGCGCGTTCTTCTGGTTCTTCGTGAATCCGGACCGGCGGCTGGTGCGCAATGAGGAGATGGTGGCCGCCGAATAGCGAAACCTATTTCGCCATCTGCGCCGGGTTCATGCCGCTGGCCTTCTCATAGGCGGACACCAGGCTCAGATAGGCGGCGGATAACCCGCCGGAGATCATCACCGTCACCGTAGCGGCATTGGCCGCCGCCTGCGCCATCAGAAGGAGCCATACCGAAGCCAACGCCAGTCTGGACAAACGCATGAGCGCCTCCCGGTTTGCCGCCGCCGCCCCGGCGGCGATTACGCCGTCAGCCCCGCCGCCGCGATCCCCGCCAGCGCCGCGATCTCGTCATTGTCCGACGTGTCGCCCGTCACGCCCACCGCGCCGATGGGCAAACCGTCCGGCCCCTTCACGATCACGCCGCCCGCCACCGGCAGGATGCCTTTGTCCGCCACCTTGCCGACCGCGGCGATGAAGGACGGCCGTTCCGCCGCCATCTCGCCGATCTTGCGGGAATTGACGCCCAGCGCCAGCGACCCCGCCGCCTTGCCCAACGCGATCTCCAGCCGCAGGAACGAGGTGCCGTCCTGGCGCTGGAACGCGATCACATGCCCGCCCGCATCCGTCACCACCGCGCTCAGCGGCTTGAAGCCCTTTTCCCTGCCGAAAGCGAACACGGTTTCAATGATGGTGTTGGCCTGGGCCAGGCTGATGCGGAACGACATGCGGAGAACCTCTTTGTATTTGCCGCGAAGGTAAGCTCAAAGCACCGGCTTTCCAACCTTGGTGGATATGCTATCTCTGTCGCATGACCAGCGCCGCGCCGGCCCGGAAAACCCAAATTGTCGTCGTGGGCGGCGGCGCGGGCGGGCTCGAACTGGTGGCCCGGCTGGGCGCCACCTTCGGCCGCGAAAAATTCGACATCATCCTGGTCGAGAAGAACCGCACCCATATCTGGAAGCCGCTATTGCACGAAGTGGCGGCCGGTTCGCTGGACGCCAATCTGGACGAAGTCGGCTATCGCAGCCATTGCCACCGCTGGGGCTACCGCTTCTTCTATGGCGCGCTGGAAGGCATCGACCGCGACACCCGCCACGTTCTCATCGCCCCCATCCTGGACGAGGACGGCAGCGAGATCATGGGCCATCATCGCATCCGCTACGATTATCTGGTGCTTGCACTCGGCTCGGTATCGAACGATTTCGGCACGCCCGGCGTAAAGAAAGACTGCCTGTTCCTGGACAGCCGCTTGCAGGCTGACCGTTTCCGCACCAAGCTGCTCAACCATTGCCTGAGCGTGTCGCGCATCATGAGCCTCGACCCCGGGCGCAACGAGATGGTGCGTATCGCCATTGTCGGCGGCGGCGCCACCGGTGTCGAACTTGCCGCCGAACTCTACAACGCAGCGGCTGCGCTGAAACACTACGGTCTTGAAGTATTCGACGAAAGCCGTCTGCAGGTCACGCTGATCGAGGCGGGGCCGCGCATCCTGCCCCAGCTTCCCGAAAAACTGGCCGAAGCCGCGCGCGGCGAGCTGGAGGCGCTGGGCGTGCGCGTGCTGACCGGCACGCAGATCGTGGAAGCGACCGCCGATGGCATGGTCACAAAATCCGGTGAGCTTATCCCTGCCGAACTGCGTGTATGGGCGGCAGGCGTAAAAGGCCCCGACGTGCTGAAAGACATTGGCGGGCTGGAAACGACGCGCAACAACCAGCTTGTGGTGAAGCCGACCTTGCAGACCACGCGCGACGACCGCATCTTCGCGATAGGCGATTGCGCTTATCTGGTGCCGGAGGGTGAGACGCGCCCGATTCCGCCCCGCGCCCAAGCGGCGCACCAGATGGCGGCAACGGCCTTTTCCAATTTGCGCGCGCTGATAAAAGGCGAACCGCTAAAGCCGTTCCGCTATCAGGACCATGGTTCGCTGGTGTCGCTCAGCCATTATTCCACGGTGGGCAGCCTGATGGGCAACCTGATCGGCGGGCGCATGGCGATCGAAGGCCGCTTGGCGCGCTTCGTCTATGTCTCGCTCTACCGCATGCACCTGATCGCGATCCATGGCTGGCTGAAGGGCCTGACCCTTATCCTGGTCGGCCATGTCAACCAGATCATCCGGCCCCGGCTGAAGCTGCACTGATCACTTCTGCTGCGCGTAGATCTTCACCAGCTCGTACAGAAAGTCCCGGCCCTTATAGACAGACTCCACCCGCAGCCGCTCGTTCAGCCCGTGCATGCCGTTGCCATCGGGATCGCCGAACATGCCCGATATGCCATAGGTCGGAATGCCCGCGGGCGTCAGGAACGCGCCATCGGTCGCACCCGCCAGCATGGTCGGCACCACCGGCGTGCCGGGCCACAGCTTCGCCGCCACGCTTTCCACCGGCCCCATGATCTCCTTCGTCAGGGGCGGCGGTGCCTTGGTTACTTCGCTGCGCTTGTCGGCAATGGTGATCTTCACTTCCGGATCGGCAACAAGTTCTTTCAGCTTTGCCAGAACCTGCTGCACCGACGTGCCGGGAAAGATGCGGCAATTGACATTGGCGGTGGCGCGCTGCGGCTGGGCGTTGTTGGCATGGCCGCCGCTGAGCAGGGTCGGGATACAGGTCGTGTGCAGGATGCCATTATAGCCGGGATCGGCGCTCAGCACCGCAATGGCCTGCGCATCCTTCGGATTCTTCGCGAAAGCCGCCATGGCCGCGCCCATCTTGCCGCCCACCTGTGGCGCCATGCGCGCGAAGAACTGCACGGTCGCATCGGTGGTCTGGATCGGGAATTCATAGGCCTGAATCTTCAACAGCCCGCCCGCCAGGTGATAGATCGCATTGTTGCGTGTGGGCCGCGAGGAATGGCCGCCCGGATTGGTGACTTCCAGCATGTAGTTCTGGGGAAATTTCTCGCCCGCCTGCACCGTCAGCGCCAGCGGCTTGCCCTTGTCGTCCAGCCGCCCGCCGCCGCCCTCGTTCAACGCGAACGCCGCGTCGATCAGCTTGCGCTCATGGGTGGCCAGCCAGCTTGCGCCGTTGAAAGCGGTGGACGTCTCCTCGCCGCAGGTCAGCGCCATCTTCACGGTACGGCGCGGTTTGAAGCCTTCCTGCTTGAAGCGCATCAGCGTATCGACCCACACCGCCGCCTGCGCCTTCATGTCGGCGGTGCCGCGGCCATAGAAATAGCCGCCTTCCTCGATGAATTTGAAAGGATCGCGCGTCCAGTCGGCGCGCCGCGCCGCCACCACATCGATATGCGCCAGAAGCAGCATGGGTTTGGCGCCGGCATCCGTGCCGGGCAGAATCGCGACCAACCCGCCTTCCTTGGGATGCCCCGGCGCGGCGAACAAATGCAGGTCGCTGTCGGGGAAGCCCGCCTGTTTCAGATGCGCCGCCATCCGCTCCGCCGCCAGGGTGCAGCTTCCCGAAGGCAGGCTGGTGTCGGTTTCAATCAATTCCTTGTAGAGGGCGCGGAATTTTACCTGGTCGGGTCGGGTCTGTGCCGCCGCCGCGCCCGCCAGAAGTGAAAGTCCCGCAACAACGGAAATCGCGCGCAACATGGAAAACCCCCGTCCCGATGGCGCAGCCATGCTGTTCCCAAAGCGCGCGGCGCGCAACAGGCCGTTCAGCCCGGCCTGGCCGTCATCAGATAGAGAATCGCCAGAACGCTGATCGCGCTGAGAATATTGGCGATGCGATGGGACGGTGATTTCAGCAGCGCGTCCAGCGCCGGCCCCGGCGGCGTGGCGATCACCTTCGCTTGCCAGGGCGCATGCATCAGGAAGCCCGATAGGATCAGCACCGCGAAGGCGGCATAGGACCAGACCAGCCAGGTGGCCGCCATGTCATGGCCCATCATCGCGGCCAGCGCGCCGCCCACCAGCGCGGTTGCGATCCAGCCGAAGCCGCCCGCCATCGACAGCGGCTGCGCCGTGCGAAACACGGCCAGGGTCAGGTTGGCATCGCCCTTTGCCGCGATCTTCTGCGACAGGATGCCGATGCCCGCCGTGAAGGCGAAGGAAAACACGAACAGCAAGATATGCAGAAACAGCAGTGCTTCGATCATGAAGGCCCCCGGCGATGTGCGAATGCACGGGGGTCTTGTAGCGCAGAAACCGCGCCGGGGCCTAGAGCACGTAGCCGATCACGACACCGCAGAAATACTGGTTGGGCGATCCGGCGATGGCGGTCAGGGGGCTGTCGGCTGCGTCGCCGATCTCCCGGGCATAGTGGAAGCGCACGCCCACGCTCCATTTGCGGGACAGAAACTGGTCGAACGCAATTGCTCCGCCCGCATTACTGATGCCGGACCCCGGCCGGAATTGTGGCAATCCGCTGGCCAGCGCATCGGCTTGCGTCACGCCGAAATAGGTCTGGAAGAAGCGGGCATCGCCCCATGTCGTATCGACTTCGATAGTGGCGATGAAGCCTGGATTGATGAATTCCAACGGCCGGTGCGCCATGGCGCGAAGCGTTCCGGTCCAGCCGCTCTGATAGTTCAGCGTGCCCCGGGCAAAAGACAGGCTCACGCGCTCGCCCGAACGAGGATCCTCGGCGAGATGCTCATACTCGACATATCCGCCGACCGTTCCGGAAATCGGAAGGTCACGCATGCGCGACACGGCGTCGTTCGTGACCTTGTCGCGGTCCAGCCGCACACCCACCAGCGGACCGGCATGGAAATTCTCCGAGTCGATCAGGTTGAGCTGAAACGCGCCGTCCATGAAGCGGAAGAAATAATTGCCCAGATTGGCCTGCGCCTCGAAATAGGGCACCGCCATGTACGAACTGGCGCCCTCATATTCGGGCAACAGCCCGGCGCCCGCAGACACCAGGCCCTGGATGCCGCCTTCGTCTTCAGGCTTGTCCTGCGCCAGGGCCGGTGCGCAAAGCCCGACCAGGAGCGCGATGGACACGCTTGCAAGTGTGATGCGCATGAAACTTCTGGCTGGAACTCGAGCGGTAACGGATCGCAACGCATTGCGATCCGTCACAAAGCCGGCGCAGCGGCGGCGTAGCCACGCTCCGTTGCAGATGCGGTACACACGCAGGTTGGCCGGAAGTCCTTGAATATGTTGCGTACGGGACCGAATTGTCGGCCTAGAAGGTGATTTTCACCGACGGCGCGCTCCGGGCCGCGGCGCCATGAAAAACCGCCTCGACATTGTTGCCGTCCGGATCAAGCAGGAAGGCGGCGTAATAGCCCGGATGATAGGGCCGCTCGCCCGGCGCGCCATTGTCGGTGCCGCCCGCCGCCAGACCGGCCTGGTGGAATGCCTCCACCATGGCGCGGTCCTTCGCCTGGAACGCGAAATGGTGACGCCCGGTGAGAACGCCCATCGCCTCCGGCCCATCGGCGGTCGACACGAAAAGCTCATCGGCCCAGAAATGACTGTCGGCGGAGCCGCCGATCGGCACGCCAAGCACATCGAACACCGCTTCATAGAAGCGGCGGCTCGCTTTCAGGTCTTTCACGACAAGCTGGATATGATCGATCAAGCGGCCGCGATGCAGTTCCTGGGTTTCCATGCAGTCCTCCTTGCGCCCCGTCTCACGTTACGTGCATGGCAGACGCCGGTTGCGACGGACGCACGACATCGCGATCAAGCAGGAAAGGAAAAGTGCTGGAAAAATTGGTCGGAGAGAGAGGATTCGAACCTCCGGCCCCTACGTCCCGAACGTAGTGCTCTACCAGGCTGAGCTACTCTCCGATCCACAAGCGGCGGGCTTTGGGGCCCGCCTCGGGAGGCGCCCTTATAACGATGCCCCCCAGCCCCCGCAACCGCCCTGGAACCCATTGTTGAGGCGGCGATTTCCCCGTTTGCGGCGGGTTAAGGGGCGGGCTATACGGTGCCCGCCGCGCGTAAAGCCTGTTGGGGCGTCGCCAAGCGGTAAGGCACCGGATTTTGATTCCGGCATGCGGAGGTTCGATCCCTCCCGCCCCAGCCATCCCCAAACGTAACGCGCGCGAAGCGCGCTTTACGTTTGGGGATGTCCCCCGGCTTGTCCGGGGGACCCATCTTCCCGTCCTGCGCCAGCCCGCGCGCGAAGCGCGCTTTACGTTTGGGGATGTCCCCCGGCTTGTCCGGGGGACCCATCTTCCCGTCCTGCACCAGCCCGCGCGAAGCGCGCTTTACGTTTGGGGATGCTTGTCCGGCTCATGGCACCAAGAACTCTGCACCGCGCCCTTGTGTCACGACATCTTGAGGTGATTTTCCCACGATCCGTACCTATCCGGCCTATCTTTTCGGACTTGGCCCCGGCATTGCTGCATGATGGCTGGAACCAATCTCCAGGCCGACCGTTGGAGCTCGGGGGATTCGCGTCCGGGGACGGTGTTGGCCACAAATCGACTATTGCTGCTGGCGGCGGTGCCGCTTTTTTTGATTCTTGCCATCTGCGCCTATCTCACCATCCAGTTCGCCGCCAACGAGCGGGCGGCGCAAGGCTGGGTCCGCCATACCTATCAGGTGATCTCCCAATTGGGCCGGGTGCTGGGCGATGCCCAGGACGCCGAGACCGGCCAGCGGGGCTATCTGCTGACCCGCCGCCCCGAATTCCTGGAGCCCTATCACGCGGCCCGCAACAACATCGCCCAGGACATGCGCCGATTGCGCGATCTCACCCGCGACAACCCGGCTCAGACGGCCCGCGCCCAGGTGCTTCAGCGCATGATATCGGACCGTTTCCAGGCCTTCGACCACAGCCTGGACGAGGCCATCCAGGGCCGTTCTGCCGACACCTCGCCCGCCCTGCTCGCTGCGCTGGAGGAGGGCAAGCGCCGGATGGACGCGCTGCGAGACGAAATCGGACGCGGCATCGCCGAGGAGCAGAGCCTGCTGCGGCAGCGCGATGCCGAGCGCCGCCGCCAGGAATCGCTGGAGATCGCTTTCGCCATTGGCGCGGGCATCATCACGCTGGCGATCCTGCTGGCCGCCGCCGCGATGCTGGTGCGCAACAATATCAGTCTGACCGCCGCGGAACGCGCGCGCGCCAATGAATCGGCCATCCTGCGCGCCACCCTGGAATCGGTGCGCGCCGGAATCGCCTACTTCAGTTCCGAAGGCCTTCTGTGTGTGTTCAACGCCAACTTTCCCCAGTTGCTGGAACTGCCGCTTGAACTCTGCGTGCCGCAGAAAAGCACACTGGCCGACCTACGCGCCGCCGAAGCCGGCCGTCCGCAGCATGTGATGTCGCCGCCGGCGGATGGCCAGACTCCGCAAGACATCCAGCGCATTGCCGTCGGAGACCGCGAACTGGAAGTCTACAAGGCCGCCGTCGCTACCGGCGGCTTCCTCATCGGCGTGGTCGATGTCACCGCCCGCCTGCGCGCCGAAGCCATGGTGCGCCAGAGCCAGAAGATGGAGGCAGTCGGCCATTTGACCGGCGGCATGGCGCATGACTTCAACAACCTGCTGCAGATCATCAGCGCCAACCTCGACCTCGCCTCGGCGGGCGAGGCCGCGCGCGGCGACGCCCGGCTGCGCGAACGGCTGCAGAACGCGATCGGCGCGGTCAATCGCGGCGCCCGCCTGACCGGCCAGTTGCTCGCCTTCGCCCGCCGCCAGGCGCTGGAGCCGCGCTCGCTGGATCTGGGCCGCATCATCCGCGACATGAGCGACTTGCTGCGCCGGACCATCGGCGAGCAGATCGAGATCGAGACCGTGATCGCGGGCGGCTTGTGGAACACGCTGGTCGATCCCACACAGGTCGAGAACACCATCCTCAACCTCGCCATCAATGCGCGCGACGCGATGCCCCAAGGCGGCAAGCTGACGCTGGAAGTCGCCAACGCCTATCTCGACGATGCCTATGCGGCGGGCCATTCCGAAGTCACGGCGGGACAATATGTTTTGCTGGCAGTGTCCGATACCGGCACAGGCATGACGCCGGAGGTCATGGCGCGGGTGTTCGAGCCGTTCTTCACGACCAAACCGGAAGGCAAGGGCACGGGCCTGGGGCTCGCCCAGGCCTTCGGCTTCGTCAAGCAATCGGGCGGCCATATCAAGATCTACAGCGAGGTCGGACACGGCACGACCATCAAGCTGTATCTGCCGCGCACCAGGCGCGAGCGCGATGCACTGGACGCCGCCTCCGGCCAGCCCGCGCTGGGCGGAACCGAGACCGTGCTGGTGGTAGAGGATGATGAAGGCGTGCGCGCGGCCGTGTCCGACATGCTATCCGAACTCGGCTATACCGTGCTGAAGGCCGAAAGCGCCGAAGCCGCGCTGGCGCTGTTGCATGGGCGCGCGAAGGTTGATCTCCTGTTCACCGATGTCGTCATGCCCGGCCCCATTCCCACGCGCGATTTCACGCGGCGGGCGCAGGAGATGCAGCCCGGCCTGAAAGTGCTTTACACCTCGGGCTACACGCAGAACGCCATCGTACATAACGGCAAGCTGGACGATGACGCGACGCTCCTGTCCAAGCCCTATCGCAAGGACGAGTTGACCCGCAAACTGCGCAGCGTGTTCGCGGGCACCGCGCGCGGACCCATCGCCTCCGCTGCACCATCGTCCGCCGCACCGCCGCGCAAGGGCAAGGTCTTGGTGGTGGAAGATGTCGCGCTGATCCGCATGACCACGGTGGACATGGTGGAGCAGCTTGGTTTCCCGGTTGCCGAGGCGGCGGACGGACCATCGGCGCTGGCCGTGCTGCAACAGGACGATGCGGTCGGAATTCTGCTGACCGATCTGGGCCTGCCCGGCATGAATGGCCGTGAGCTTGTGGAGGAGGCGTTGAAGCTGAAACCCGCGCTCAGGATCATCATCGCCAGCGGTTATTCCACGGGCGGCGAGGTGGGTATGCCGCCCTCGGCCTTGACGCTGACAAAGCCGTTCGACCTGGCCCAGTTGAAAAGAGTGCTGGAAGCGTAACGCGATCCGCCGCCATGCCCCGGTGCGCGAACGGCGCGGATTTGACCTTGCCGACGCGGCGTGGTTGCAATGCAGCAGATGGATCTGTGTATCGGGCCGGGGGTATGATTTTGACGGCAGCGAAGCGGACCTTGCGCATCATCCTGATCCGGCATGGCCAGCCCGCCATCGCGCTTGCGCCCCGCACCTCGCGCCACGGCTTCCGGGATTACATCGATTCCTATGAGGCGGCGGGACTCGATCCCGCCAGCCTGCCGCCCGAGGAGTTGCGCGATCTGCTCAAGGAGTTGAAAGCGGTCTTCACCAGCGACCGGCCGCGTTCGCGCGAAAGCGCCGCCGCGCTGGTCCCCCATGCGGAACTGGTGATCGATCCGCTGTTCGCGGAAGCGCCGCTGGCCTCGCCGCCCATTCCGCTTCTGTCCATGACGGTACAGGGCTGGGCGGTCATGGCGCGACTGATGTGGCACATGGGCCATAGCCCCGGTATCGAGAATTACACGGCCGCGCGCCGCCGCGCCGTCCAGGCGGCGGACATTCTGATCGCGCGCGCGCAGAAGCTTCTGCACGAGCAGGAGCGGCAAGAAAATGCGACAGGTCAGGCCGCGCTGGTCGCACATGGCTATTTCAACCTGATGATTGGGCGGGAATTGTCGCGACGCGGTTTTTCCCGCCACGGATCGCACCGGGTGCGTTACTGGAATGCGGTCATCTATGAAAGAACAGTTTGATGTTTGAACAGGAACTGGAAATCAATCTGCCCGACGGCAAGGCGGAAGGCTTCTTCTACAAGCCCAACGATGTGGGCAATTTTCCGGGCGTAGTGTTCCTGACCGATATCTGGGGCATCCGCGACGCCAACAAGGGCATGGCGAAACGCCTGGCGGACAAGGGTTTCGCGGTGCTGATGCCGAACGTGTTCTTCCGCCATGGAAAATTGCCGCTGACCCCGCCGGGTTTCGTGTTCAAGCCGGGTGAACCGTCCTCGATGCGGGTGATGGCCGAACTGTTCAAGGCGCTGACCGCGGCGCAGATGCCGGCGGACGGAAAAATCTATGTCGATACGCTGCTGAAACAGGCGGGCGTGACACAAGGCCCGGTGGGCGTAGTCGGCTATTGCTTCACCGGTGCGATGACCATGCGCATGGCGGCGGCCGATCCGGACCGCATCGCCGCTGCCGCCTCCTTCCATGGCGGAAGGCTTGTTACGGATGACGCCGACAGCCCGCATCTGCTGTTGCCGCAGATCAAGGCTCGGCTCTATTTCGGCCATGCCGTGCAGGACCAGTCCATCACGGCGGAGCAGATCGAAATCCTGGAAGCGGCGCTGCGCGACTGGCACGGCGCGTTCCAGAGCGAAACCTATGCGGGCGCGCTGCACGGCTGGTCCGTCCCCGACCGCCCCGTCTACAACGAATTGCAGGCCGAACGCGCGTTCGAAAAGCTGGTCGAACTGTTCGACGCGACGCTCAAGTAAATCCTGGGCCCCTTGGGGGAATATTGGGGGCAAAGCCCGCGTTCTGATGATGACTGCGGCCAACTTCAGCTTACGTCAATTCCATCAATTTGCCGTCGCTCCGATCGCGATCGTCGTTGCTTGGATACTGTCATCAACCTTGCAGCCCGGCTCGTCGTCAAAGCAAGCAACACTCAAATCCCTGGGATTGAAGTAGTAGACTAGGCGCTCGTCGGTTAAAAAGTTTGCGTAGAAGCCATCCGCATCTCCATACACAAATTTCCCGGCTGGGTATGCGCGTTTCAGTTCACCGAGATGCGCCCCGACGCCCAAACCATGCTGATCCTTAACGCCAGCTGATGAAATCAGTATTCGCGTGACGGAATTCTTTGTATCAAGAACGCACTTGAGATGAACGGTTTCGGATAGGCTCACATCATAAACCTTATACCCGTCGCCTTCCTTATTTTCGAATCGAACCAGATAGGGTAGGCGCGTTCTGCGTAACTGATCCTCCGTCATTCCGAAAGCAATGCCTGCTACTCGTCCTGCCTCGGCATCGATCGAGAAGCCATCCTTTCGTGCCTCATCGGCAGTGCTTGTAGTGTTGCAGCCACCAAGACAAAGCAGCGCCAGAAAATAGGAAACTGGACCGCAGCGCACTTGTTTCCTCGTTACTCTGATCCCAACTCTTTTAATAGTCACTTATGGCGGAGTTGACGTCGCGAGTTAGCTCTACAGCATCGCCGGAATCACGCGGTCCGGCGGACTGTGACCATCCGCGAAGGAGCGGATATTCACGATGACCTTCTCGCCCATGTCGATGCGGCCCTCGATGGTGGCCGATCCCATATGCGGCAGCAGCACCACATTCTTGGCCTTCAGCAGCTTGGGATTCACCGCTGGTTCATTCTCTAACACGTCCAGCCCCGCGCCCGACAATTCGCCGGCTTCCAACATGCGCGCCAGCGTATTCTCGTCGATCACCTCGCCGCGCGCCGTGTTGACGATATAGGCGCTTTTCTTCATCAGCTTCAGCCGCCGCGCCGACAACAGATGATAGGTGGCGGGCGTGTGCGGACAATTCACCGACACGATGTCCATCCGCGCCAGCATCTGGTCCAGGCTTTCCCAATAGGTCGCTTCCAGCTCCTGCTCGATCTCGGGATGCACGGGCTTGCGGTTGTGATAATGGATTTGCAGTCCAAAGGCCTTGGCGCGCCGCGCCACCGCCTGGCCGATACGGCCCATGCCGACAATGCCCAGCCGTTTGCCCTGCAGCCGGTTGCCCAGCATCCAGGTCGGGGCCCAGCCCTTGAACTGGTCGTTCTCCAGCGCCTCGACGCCCTCAACCAGCCGCCGCGGCACCGCCAGGATCAGCGCCATGGTCATGTCGGCCGTGTCCTCGGTCAGAACGCCCGGCGTGTTGGTCACCAGGATGCCCTTCTCGGTCGCGGCCTTCACATCAATATTGTCCACGCCGGTGCCGAAATTGGCGATCAGCTTCAGGTTCGGCCCCGCCTTGGCGATCCCGCCCGCATCGATGCGGTCGGTCACGGTGGGCACCAGCACATCGGCCTTGGCCACCGCTTCGGCCAGGTCGGCGGCGGTCATGGGCTTGTCGTCCAGGTTCAGGCGCGCGTCGAACAGCTCCCGCATCCGGGTCTCGATTTCGTCCGGCAGCTTGCGCGTGACGATGACCAGCGGCTTCTTGGACGGCATAAGGCGGGGCTCCTGGGGGCTGGACATATTAAAGCCCGGAACGGGACCCATGAACAGGTGCGCCCCGGCGTGCTACATCGCGATTCGATGATGAAGATCCTGTTAGCCCTGCTTCTCGCCGCCGCGCCGTTGGCCGGGGCCTTGGCCGCGCCCGCACGCTACGTCAGCCAGCGCTCCGACAAGGCCTATTTGCGCGAGGGGCCGTCCTATGCGCATCGCGTCCTGTGGGTTTATCGCCACAAGGGCACGCCGTTCCGCGTCACGACCCATTACGACATCTGGCGCAAGGTGACGGCGGCGGACGGCACGACGGGCTGGATGAGCGCCGCCATGCTGACCGACCGTCGCACCGTGCTGGTGACGGGCAAGGGCCGCGCCAAGATTTTCGCCCGCGCCGACGGCGACAAACTGGCGGGCCTGGCCGAACCGGGGGCGATTGCCAATCTCAAAGCCTGTGCGCCGCGCGTCTGCCGCATCGTCGCGCCGGGCATTGACGGCTGGATCGACAAATCGCGTATCTGGGGCGTAGAGGCGGGCGAGGTGTTCCGTTAATGCCGGAAGTGCCGCATTCCGGTAAACGCCATTGCCAGCCCCGCCTCATTGGCCGCGTCGATCACCTTCTGGTCGTTGACCGAGCCGCCCGGCTGGATCACCGCAGTGGCTCCCGCTTCCGCCACGGCCAGCAGGCCATCGGGGAAGGGGAAGAAGGCTTCAGACGCCGCCGCCGATCCCACCGTGCGTGGCTTGTCCCAGCCCGCCACCTGCGCCGCGTCCTTCGCCTTGATGGCGGCGATGCGCGCGGAATCGACGCGGCTCATCTGACCCGCGCCAATGCCCGCCGTGGAACCGTCCTTCACATAGACAATGGCGTTGGACTTCACATGCTTCGCCACCGTGAAGGCGAACAGCATGTCGGTCGTCTCCTGGATAGAAGGCTGACGCTTGGTAACGATCTTCAGGTCCGCCCGCTTGATATGGCCATTGTCGCGGCCCTGAACCAGAAAGCCGCCCGCGACCGTGCGATAGGTCAGCCCCGCCGCATGAGGATCGGGCAGCCCGCCCGCCACCAGCAGGCGAAGGGTTTTCTTGGACGACAGGATACGCCGCGCATCTTCGTCGGCATCCGGCGCGATGATGACTTCGGTGAAGATTTTCGAGATTTCTTCCGCCGTTTCGCCGTCCAGCGCCCGGTTGAAGGCCAGCACGCCCCCAAACGCACTGACGCTGTCGCAGGCCAACGCGGCCAGATAGGCGTCTTTCAACGACTTGCCGATGGCCACGCCGCAAGGGTTGGCGTGCTTCATGATGGCGCAGGCGGGCGTCAGTTTCGCGTCGAACTCCGCCACCAGTTCATAAGCCGCGTCGGTATCGTTGATGTTGTTGTAGGACAGTTCCTTGCCCTGCAACTGTTTCGCGCTGGCCACGCCCGGCCGTGCATTGCCATCGGCATAGAAGGCCGCTTCCTGATGCGGGTTCTCGCCATAGCGCAGCTTTTGGCGCAGCAGCCCGCCAAAGGCGCGGCGGCGCGGCGGTTCCTTGTCGCCATCCTTCGCCAACTGCCCGGCGAACCAGTTGGACACGGCGGCGTCATAGGCGGCGGTGCGGGCAAAGGCGCGCTGCGCCAGTGTCCGGCGCAGTCCCGCCGAGGTGCCGCCATGACTGCGGATCTCGCCCAGCACCACGTCATAATCCTCGACGTCCACAACAACCGTCACCCAGTCATGGTTCTTCGCCGCTGAACGGGTCATGGCCGGTCCGCCAATGTCGATATTCTCGATGGTGGTCTCGAAATCCGCGCCGCGCGCAACCGTCGCCTCGAAGGGGTAGAGGTTGCACACGAGCAGGTCGATGCCCGCGATGCCATGCGCGCGCATCGCTTCGGCGTGATCCTCCTTGTCGCGCAGCGCCAGCAACCCGCCATGCACCATGGGGTGCAGCGTCTTCACCCGGCCGTCCATCATTTCCGGGAAGCTGGTGATTTCGGACACGTCGCTGACGGCCAGGCCGGCGTCACGCAGGGCCTTGGCGGTGCCGCCGGTAGAGATCAGCATGACGCCATGCGCCGCCAGGCCGCGCGCGAAATCGACCAGCCCGGTCTTGTCCGATACCGACAGCAGGGCGCGGGAAATCTTGCGGACGGTCATAAGCGACTCGGGGGCGGGCGGGCTGCGAGGCGGCTCTTATCGCTTCATTACGAAATAGAAAAGGGCCAGGGCCGCACTTGCGCACAGCGACCAGAAAACCGGGATATTCAACCGCGTCTGTCCCCAGGTGAGATGGAAATCACCCATCAGCGGGGCGGGATCCACCAGGATCACAACCGGCACCAGCACAGCCGCCCCGACGGCCAGGATGATGGCGATGACGACCCATTTACGCATGCGTCGCAGCGGTTCCTTCGGTTTCCAGCGGCATGGGCACAAGACCCAGGCGCGTGAAGAGCTGGCGGTCCGCCTCGGCGGCCGGATTGCCGGTGGTAAGCAGCTTTTCTCCATGGAAAATGGAATTCGCGCCGGCCAGGAAACACAGCGCCTGGGTCTCCGCGCTCATGCTTTCGCGTCCCGCCGACAGCCGCACCATGGATCGCGGCATGGTGATGCGCGCCACCGCGATGGTGCGCACAAAGTCGATGCCGTCGATCGGCTTGCTCTCACCCAGTTTCGTGCCTTTCACAGCCATCAGCGCATTGATCGGCACGCTTTCGGGATGCGCGGGCAGTGTGGCCAGCGCATGGATCATGCCGACCCGGTCATTTTCCGCCTCGCCCATGCCGACAATGCCGCCGCAGCAGACATTGATCCCGGCATTGCGCACCTGTTCCAATGTATCCAGCCGGTCCTGAAAGGTGCGTGTCGTGATCACCTCGCCATAATATTCGGGCGAGGTGTCGATGTTGTGGTTGTAGTAATCCAGTCCGGACTGTTTCAGCCGCAGCGCCTGCGGCCCGGTCAGCATGCCCAGCGTGACGCAGGTCTCCATGCCCAACGCCTTCACGCCTTCGACCATGGCGCACACCGAATCCAGGTCGCGGTCCTTGGGCGAGCGCCAGGCCGCGCCCATGCAGAAGCGCGTGGCGCCCGCTTCCTTCGCCTTGCGCGCATCGGCCAGAACGGCCTCCACCGCCATCAGTTTGGACGCCTTCAGCCCGGTTTCATGGCTGGCGCTCTGGGAGCAATAGCCGCAATCCTCCGGGCAGCCGCCGGTCTTGATCGACAACAGGGTCGAGACCTGCACTTCCCGGGGATCGAAATGGGCGCGGTGGACCGTCTGCGCCCGGTACATCAGTTCGGGAAAGGGCAGGGCGAACAGGGCGGCGATCTGTGCCCGCGTCCAGTCGGAGCGGGGGGCGAGATGCAGGTCGGGAGCGGGGGCGTTCATGGCACGCATGATACGGAACCTTGCGTATTTGCGCCAATCTTCAATTTTGAAGAGCAATTTAGGGGCCGCGCCGGGCGACCCGGGAATGGCCGGGATAAGCCTTGGCGAGCCGGGGCCGTCCCGCTATAGATGCCGCCCGCTGCCCGAGTGGTGGAACTGGTAGACGCACTGGACTCAAAATCCAGCGCCCGCAAGGGCATGTCGGTTCGATTCCGACCTCGGGCACCATTCCTTTCAAAATGTCCGGCCTTGCTCCCTCAGCCCTGCTGCCGGCTGCGGGAAGATCGTGCGATCCCGCTCCTGCCCCGCGCCAGGTTCTGCTGCCCGCGCCGTTCAGCCGGTATAGACCGTACGTCCGCCGGTCACAGTGCGTAGAATCTTCACATCCTTGATCTTGTCCGGCGAGATGGTGTGGATGTCCTCGGCCAGCATCACATAGTCGGCCAGCTTGCCCGGCGCGATGGAGCCCTTGATGGCTTCTTCGTGCGTGGCGTAAGCGCCGTTCAGGGTGTTGATGCGCAGCGCCTCGGCGACGCTCACGCGCTGGTTCGCGCCCCAGGTCTTGCCGTTCCAGCCGGTGCGCGTAACCATGCCCTGGATGCCCATTAGCGGCGAGAAGATGCCCGCGCGGAAATCCGAACCGGCGCAGGCGATGATGCCGTTGTCGATGAAGGTGCGGTATGCCATCATATGCGACAGCATCTCTTCGCCGTAATAGTCGAACTTCTCTGCGTTGAAATACATGTAGCTGGTGAAGGGGGCGGGCACCGCGCCCAGCGACTTGATGCGGCGGATCAGATCATCGTTGATGAGCGAACAATGGGTGATCTTCACCCGTTCGTCCTTGATCGGGAAGTCCTTGCTGCTTTTCTCGACCGCCGTCAGCACCATGTCGATGGCGACATCGCCATTGGCATGGACATTGATCTGGATTCCGGCGCGCCGGACCTTGTCGACCCAGGCGTCCAGCACGTCCTGCGGCTCGGTCAGGTTGCCCTTGTAGGTGGTGCCGGGATAGGGTGTGGAACGCGACATGGTGCGTTCCGACAGCGACCCGTCGATCGTGTGCTCTGAGGTGGCGCCGAAGCGCAGCCATTCATCGCCCATTCCGGTATGGATGCCGTTGGCGATCATGGCGTCCAGCATCCTGCCGCTGGTCTCATAGCTGACCCGGTGGAGCAGATCGCCGCTGCGGTAAATATCCTGCAAGCCGCCCAGGTCGCCATTCTGATGATGGACGCCGGTCAGCCCATATTCCACGAACTTCTTCGACATATAGGCATGGCCATTGCGGCTGCGCACCCGTTGCTCGGCTTCGCTGTAGGTGGGCCGCTTGCCGACATTGGCGAAGACGGAGCGGGCGCGATCGGTGACCCGGCCCGTCAGTTCGCCATTGGCGTCCTTGTCATAGGTCCCTTCGGCGCGGCTTTGGGTATCACGGGTGACGCCCGCCATTGCCAGCGCCTTGGAATTGTAGAAGCTGGTATGTCCGCCGCGATGATGCACGGCCACCGGATGTTCGGTCGAAACCTTGTCCAGGTCGTGGCGGGTGAGCGGACGGCCCTCCTTGATCTTCACATCGTCGAACAGAAAGCCTTCAACCCAGAAGCCCGCCGGAGTCGTCTGGGCGCGGGCCTTCAGCTTGTCCAGAATGCTCTGGACGGTGAAGAACTCGACGGCGAAGGGGTTGCCCACGATCACGTCATAGACCAGCTGCTCGCCGATGGCGTGGTTGTGGCAGTCGATGAAGCCGGGGACGATGGTAGCCTGCTGGGCATCCAGCACCGTGGTGCGCGGGCCGGCGAGGCTCTTGATATCTTCGCTGCGGCCGACGGCGATGAACCGCCCGTCGCGCACGGCAAAGGCTTCGGCGCGAGGCATCCGGTCTTCAACCGTATAAACTTTGGCGTTGTGAATGACGATGTCGGCGTAACGCGGATCGCTCTGCGCCAGGGCGCCGGACCAGGGCGCGCCGATCATGCCCGCCAGTCCGGCGCTCCCGGTCCCAAGCAGGCGGCGGCGGCTGAGCATGTTCTTGCCGTTCATCTTATTTCTCCAGGAAGGGCTCCGCAGCAGCGGAGAAGGCGGTACGGACGCCCGCGCCGGAAAAACTTCACGGAACCCGCCCCCGCGCACAAGCCTGTTATTGCGATGGCAATAAATCGCTGAAATCCGGGCACCGCCCCGGACAGTGATAAGAATATCAATCAGACTAAATCCGCGCGTCGACTCGCGAAGGACGATTCAGCTTTTCCGGCCGCGCGCCGCGGCGATGGCCCTGGGGAAGTCGATCTCCGCCGATGGACCCGTCAGTATGTGTGTGCCGACGATGAAGGCGGGCGTCTGAAACAGGCGCAGGCCCCGCGCCAGATTGAAGTTGGCGATGATCTCTTCCAGAATCGCGGTGGACGCCATGTCCTTGCGCAGGCGCGGCACATCCAGTCCCACGCTTTTCGCCGTGTCGAAGATTGCCGTGTCGTCCAGCAGTCCGCGATAATTCATCAGGGCCAGATGGAAGGGGGCATACTTGCCCTGTTTCACGGAAGCCAGCGCCGCCTTGGTCGCGGTGAACGAAGCGGGCGTCAGGATGGGAAATTCCTTCATGATGATGCGCACCCGCTTGTCAGCGCGCGCTGCTTCCATCAGCCGGGGCTCGGCGGCCTTGCAGTAGACGCAGGTGTAATCGAAGAACACCACCACCGTGACATCGCCGCGCGGATTGCCCAGCACGGGCGAGGCGGGGTCGCCCCACAGCCCGCCCGCCTTTTGCGCCACTACCGCGTCGCCGGCTGGTGCGGGTTCGGCGGCGCGCGTGGCCGAACCGCCCGTCAGCGCACAGGCAAGCACAAGCCCTGCGATCCTGTTCCATGCCGTCATGTCCGAAGCTCCGCGCAAACTGCGGCAAGGTTTAGCAGACGGGCGGTCCGGTGGGAACATCGTCCGCGCCATACGTATCTTCCCTGATGTGCGGCGGCGCCCCGTTTCATAGCCCGTTCACTTCCGCCGCGCCACCATCCGCGCACAAACGGGAGCGTGCAATGGATCATCGGCCGGCGGAAAATTTCTTCATGCGCAACGCAACGGCGGTGGCGCTGGCCAGCCTGACCGTCGTGATGCTGATGGCGGCGCTGGTGTTCTGGCGGCAGGCAAGCGGCAGCCAGGAAGCGCGGCGCTGGCTTGTGCATACCTATGGCGTCAGGAGCCATATCGATGCGCTGTACAACGGATTGGCGGAAATCCAGCTCAGCCATCGCGGCTATCTGCTGACCGGCAATGCGGACTATCTGGAGCCATATCGCGAGGCGCTGCGTGACGGGCGGAAGCTGACCGCCGGGAACATATCGCTGCCCCAGCACCGCTCGGTGCGTCAGGAACTGGCTGCGATCCGCGCCCTGACGGCGGACAATCCCATCCAGCAGGCGAATCTGGATGACATGGACAATCTGGTCGCCACCTTTCTCGCCTATACGGATGAAGGGGTCCGCGCGCGGCGGGGGCAGGCAGGCACTGCGGTTTCGGTCAACCTGGAGCGCGGACGCGAACT
>JAFIHO010000053.1 GCA_017849395.1 Hyphomicrobiales bacterium | reverse complement strand
CTGCTCATCACCGGCGACGAGGAAGGCGAGGCGATCAATGGCACCGTCAAGCTGCTGGACTGGCTGAAGACGCGCGGGGAGAAGCCGGATCATTGCGTGGTGGGCGAACCGACCAGCACGGCGCGGGCGGGTGACACGCTGAAGATCGGGCGGCGAGGGTCGATAAATTTCCGGATCGTTGTGCGCGGGGTTCAGGGCCATGTCGGCTATCCGCACAAGGCGAAGAATCCGATACCCGCGCTGGCAGCGCTGATTTCGCGCCTGTCCGGGCATGAACTGGACAAGGGCAGCGACCATTTCGAGCCGTCTACCCTGGCCTTTGTCGCCGCCGATGTCGGCAATGCGGCGACCAGCGTGACACCGGGCGCGGCGCGGGCGGGATTCAATATCCGGTTCAACGATCTTCATACAGCGGAGAGTTTGGTGGCGTGGGTTGCACGCGAGGCTGCCGCCGTGGCGAAGGATACGGATTGCGAGATCGTGGTGACGCATGCTGTCAGCGGCGTGTCGTTCCTGACACAGCCGGGCGATTTCACGGCGCTGGTCAGCAACGCGGTCGAAGGCGTGACCGGCGCGGCGCCGGAATTTTCGACCAGCGGCGGCACGTCGGATGCGCGGTTCATCAAGGATGTCTGCCCGGTCGTGGAATTGGGGCTGGCGGGCGCGACCATGCACAAGGCCAATGAGTGCGTCCCGGTGGCGGAGATCGCGGCGCTGACCGACATTTATGCCGCCGTACTGAAGGCCTATTTCGCGTAGATCAGCCTCGCGGCCCTCACCCTTCGACAAGCTCAGGGTGAGGAGATTGGCTGAACTCCTCATGCTGAGCCTGTCGAAGCATGAGCGGCGCCGCTTTCGTAATCCACGCGCACCAGATAGAGCCCATCCGGGGGGGCGACGGGGCCGCAGGCGCTGCGGTCGCGGGCCGCCAGCGCATTGGCCACGTCGCGGGGCGTCCATTTGCCTTCGCCGACCAGCTTCAGCGTGCCGGTGAAGGAACGGATCTGGTGATGCAGGAAGGAGCGGGCCGAGGCTTCGATATGGATTTCGTCGGCGCGGCGGCTGATATCCAGCCGGTCCAGCGTCTTGACGGGTGAGGCGGATTGGCATTCGGCGGCGCGGAAGGTTGTGAAATCGTGATGGCCCACCAGCGCCTGCGCCGCCCGGTGCATCGCTTCGGCATCCAGCGCAATCGCCACCTGCCAGACCTTGCCATTGTCCAGCACGGCAGGCGCGCGGCGGTTCAAGATACGATAGAGATAATGGCGCGCTTTGGCGGAGAAGCGGGCGTGGAAATCTTCGCCAACCTCAGCCGCTTCCAGCACTGCCACCGGGTGCGGGCGGACATGATAATTCAGCGCGTCGCGCACCTTGTCGGCGGGAAATTGCTTCACGAGATCGAAATGCGCCACTTGGCCCAGCGCATGGACTCCGGCATCGGTGCGGCCCGCGCCGATGACGGTGACGCGTTCGCTGGAGAGTTTTTCGATGGCGGTTTCCAGCACACCCTGGACCGATGCGCCATTGTCCTGGCGCTGCCAACCGACAAAGGGGCCGCCGTCATATTCCAGGGTCAGGCGATAGCGCGGCATCACACGAATTTCGTGCCGGGCGGCAGCGGGAAGCCTTTCAGCAGGTCTGCGGCGTCCATGGCGCGCGATCCGGCGCGCTGGACCTTGATGAGACGCAGCGCGCCTTCACCGCAGGCGACGGTGAGATCATTGCCAAGCACTTCGCCCGGCGCGCCCGTTCCCGATACGGGCTCGGCGTAAAGGATTTTCAGGCGCTCGCCTTTCGCTTCCGTCCAGGCGCCAGGAAAGGGCGAGATGCCACGGATCAGCCAATCGATCTCGCGCGCGCTTTTGGTCCAGTCGATGCGCGCTTCCTCTTTCAGGATTTTCTTCGCGTAGGTGACGCCTTCATCGGGCTGCGGTGTTTCGCTGACCTGGCCCCGCTCCAGCGCCCCCAGCGCGCGGACCATCAGGTCGGCGCCCAGACGCGAAAGTTGATCCGACAATTCGCCCGCCGTCTTGCGGCCGATTGTGGTGCGTTCGGCCATCAGGACCGGGCCGGTGTCCAGCCCCTCTTCCATCCGCATCACCATCACGCCTGTTTCGGCATCGCCCGCCATGATGGCGCGCTGGATGGGGGCCGCGCCGCGCCAGCGCGGCAAGAGCGAGCCGTGCAGGTTGAAGCAGCCCAGGCGCGGCGCATCCAGAACGGGTTTGGGCAGCAGCAGGCCGTAAGCCACGACAATCGCCGCGTCGATGTCGAGGGATGCGAACAGTTCCTGCTGTTCCGTATTCTTCAGCGAGAGCGGCGTGCGGACGGGGAGTTTGTGCGCCAGCGCGAATTTGTGGACCGGGCCGGGTTCCAGCGCCATGCCGCGCCCCTTGGGACGCGGCGGCTGGGAATAGACACAGGCAATGTCATGCCCCTGCGCGATCAGTTCGGCCAACGTGGGTACCGCGAAATCCGGCGTACCCATAAAGGCCAGACGGAGCGTCACGTCAGGCCGTCTCTTTGAGCTTCTTGGCCTTGGTCAGCTTCTTGATCGCCATGCTGCGCTTCAGGCGGGACAAATGGTCGATGAACAGCACGCCGTTCAGATGATCCATCTCATGCTGCAGGCAGGTGGCGAGCAGGCCATCGGCTTCCAGCACCTGCTTTTCGCCGTTGCGGTCGAGATATTCGGCCCTGATCTTCGCGGGGCGTTCCACATCGTCCCAGATCTCGGGCACCGAGAGGCAGCCTTCCTCGAACACCGCCATCTCGTCCGACGCCCAGAGGATTTTCGGGTTGATGAAGGCGACAGGGTTCTTGTTCCCTTCCTTCTGGTCCAGGTCGATCACGATGACGCGCTTGGGCACGCCGATCTGGATTGCCGCCAGGCCGATGCCTTCGGCTTCATACATGCTGTCGGCCATGTCATCGACAAGCTGGCGAATCGCGCTATCCACCGTTTCGACATCGGTCGAGACCTGCTGGAGACGCGGGTCGGGCGCGGTTAAAATGGGCCTTTTCATGGGTTTCAGATAGGCGGGCGGGGCGTCGGGGTCAAGACGCATCCCGGTTGCCGGAATCCCGCTATACTTCAGATCCCCATCGGAGAAAATTATGGACTGGGCGCTTTTTGCAGCCGTCGCGGCGGCCATACTCAGCCTGATCGCCGCCATTTTCGCATTCCTGACATTCCTGCGAAGCCGCACGGAACCAGCCGTGCAGGACGGGCTGGCGGACATTATTCGTGACGAGACCGGGCGCGCCCGCAGCGACGCCGCCGAACAGGCGCGGCTGCTGCGGCAGGAATTGAGCGACATTCTGGAACGCTTCCGCAAGGCCGTGGGCGAAGGCCAGGATGCGGGGCTGGAACAGTTGAAAGCGCCCATCGCGGCCATTGCGGAAAAGCTGGACCGCGACATCGACCAGATGGGGAAAGATGCCGCCCAGAATCGCGAGACGCTGCGCCAGACCATCGAAGCCAAGCTGGATGGCGCCGAACAGAAGGGCAGCGAAGCGGCGCGGACCTTGCGCACCGAACTGATCGACAATTTCGACAAGACCAGCCGCTTGCTGGCCGAAACGCTCAAGGCCTTTGGCGACGGCCAGCACCAGCGGCTTGCCGAGGTGAAACAGCAGATCGGAGACATGTCGCAAAAGCAGGCGGAGGCGGGCGAGAAGTTGCGCAAGACTGTTGAAGAGCGTCTGGACGTGCTGCGCGCGGAGAACAGCGCCAAGCTGGACGAGATGCGCCAGACCGTGGACGAAAAACTGCAATCCACATTGGAGCGTCGCCTGACCGAATCCTTCCAGGTCGTGCAGGCGCAACTGGACAATGTGCACAAGGGGCTGGGCGAAATGCAGACGCTCGCCACCGGGGTTGGTGACCTGAAACGTGTCCTGACCAACGTCAAGACGCGCGGCACCTGGGGCGAAGTGCAACTGGGAATGCTTTTGGAGCAGTTCCTGTTGCCGGACCAGTATCTGAAGAACGCCCAGGTCAAGGACGGCAGCCTGGAGCGGGTGGAATTCGCCGTGCGCTTTCCGGGGCGTGGCGACGAGAAGGAAGTTTTGCTTCCCATCGATGCGAAGTTTCCGCAGGAAGATTATGAGCGGCTGGTACATGCTGCCGAACGCGCCGATGCGATGGCCGTCGAGGAAGCCGCCGCTGCGCTGGAAGCGCGCGTAAAAAGCTTTGCCAAGACGATATCGAGCAAATATGTCAATCCGCCTGCCACCACCGACTTCGCGATCCTGTTCCTGCCCACCGAAAGCCTGTTCGCGGAGGTGCTGCGGCGGCCGGGCCTGTTCGAGCAGTTGCAGCGCGATTGCCGCGTGACCCTGGCCGGGCCCACCACCCTTTCGGCGATGCTGAGCGCGTTCCAGTTGGGCTTTCACTCTCTGGCCATCCAGAAGCGTTCCAGCGAGGTGTGGCAGGTGCTGGGCGCGGTGAAGACCGAGTTCGCCCAGCACGGCAAGGTGGTGGAGACGCTGAAGAAGCATCTGAATGCCGCCACCAACACGATTGACAGGCTGGGAACGCGTACCCGCGCGATGGACCGTTCCTTGCGGGGCGTCGCGACGTTGCCGGGTCCCCAAGCCGAGGCGCTGCTGCAACTCCCCGCCGAGGCCGAGCCGGACGATACCGAGGAAGCGGCGGAGTAGCGCGTTCGCGGGCCGCCATTGCCAGCGCGGCTTCGATTGCCGCATCGCATTGCGCCACGAGGGCGCGGATGTGCGCGCGTCTTGCGCGGGTGGCGGCGCTGTAGCGGCCATGGATCAGGCGGTTCTGGTTGCCTTTCGGCGCACCGCGCGGATTGCCGGTGCGCCTACCCATCCCCGTCTTCCGCCCTTTGCCCAATTGAACCACGCTTTCTAGTGTCCCCCTCCCCTTGGCCGGACCGTGACTCGCCGCGATGGACGCGGATATTCTGGTTGAACTCGCCCTTGATGCGGGCCAGCGCCAGTCCCAGCTTGGCGGACGCCTCGAGCAGGGTCACGGCGGACTGGAATTCTGCCGCGCGCTTGTAGCCATATTCGTCCTTGCCGGTGATCGTCTGCGCCTTGGCGAAGCAATCCTCCAGCGCACCGGCCACGAGCGCCAGTTGTTTCGCGATGACATCTTCGGCGGCGTTTGTTGCGATTGTCTCTTTCATGACGCCATCATAGGCGCGGCGGTGTTCGGGCGCGACGAGGAGATCAGGGGGAAATCCCACCCCGTTTTTCGCGGAAAAGGCGGCAATGAACGTGGATAGCGCGGGGATAGGCTGCATCGGCAGACGCTCGACATCGCGCTGGCGGCGGCGACCACACTGCTTCTGGGTCTGACGTGCCGCATCTGGACGATCTGGCGATGA
>JAFIHO010000052.1 GCA_017849395.1 Hyphomicrobiales bacterium | reverse complement strand
GCGGGCGTGAAGGTCACGGTCGCCGACCATGCCGACATGGTGCATTGCTTCATCTATCTCCAGACCATATTGCCCCAGGCGCATCAGGCGATGGCCGATGCCGCTCATGCGGTGCGCAAGGCGCTGGATGCAACCTGATGCCACGGCGGCGGCGCTCCCTGCCGCGCCGCAGAACTGGGATTAATCAGTCTTAAGACGCTCCCGATATTTGAGGGGGTTGCGCGCGCGACATGTTCCCCTCGCTATGGCAAGGTGCAGCAGGACGATATCTGGCGGATCGCCGCCCAACTCATCAGGATGTTCGACGATGGCGCGGAGATGGCCGCGGCCATGTATGCCGACAAGGCGCTGGCCCGTCGCGACTTGCGCGAGTCCATCAAATGGAAGCGCACGGTCTTCGCGATAAAACAGATGCAGCGCGCATCCCTTTCTCGCGATCGTGTAAATTAATCTTTCGGGATCAGTTTTCCGGGATTCAGGATGCCTTTGGGATCCAGCACCCGCTTGATCGCGCGCATCGCCGTCACGCTCAGTGAGCCTTTCTCCTGCTCCACCCAGGCCAGATGCTCCTCGCCTACGCCATGATGGTGGCTGATGGTTCCGCCCGCCGCCAGAATCGCATCCGCCCCCGCCTGTTTGATGGCCCGCCACTGCGCGATCTCGGCGTTCAGGTTCCTTGGAAAGAGGATTGTAAAATAAAGACTCGCGCCGTCGGGATAGGCGTGACTGACATGACAAAGCACGATGCCGTTCGCGCCCTCGCAGGGGGCGGTATTGCGCATCGCCTGTTCCAGCGCGCTCCGCGCCGCCGCATACAGCGCGGGCAGCCGCGACCAGCTCGCGGCGGTCTCCATCGTATCGACACCCACGCCCTGACCCATGAGCGGATCGCGCAGATAGGGCAGGGCATACCGCCGCTCCCGCCAGCGTCGTCCCGGTCCCTCGCCCAGCGACATGGCGCCCAGCCGCCGTGCGATGGCGCCAAAGCGGCGGCGCGCCCGTGCCGCCTCGCGCGCGCTGCCCGCAAATCCCGCGATCAGCGCCGCCGCATTGTCGTCGAAACGGCGAATATCCAGCAGAAACTGTGCGACGCGTTCCCTGAAGCCCGGCTCCTTGCCCAGCGCAGCGTAAACGCGGGAAAAACGGGTCTCCGCCGCATCCGACAGGCGCAGCATGGTATGAGGAATGCCATCGCGCGCCGCCTCCCGGATGGCGGCTATGCCGGATGCGAAATCGCGGAACAGCCAGCCATGATGCACCTCGCGCTCGGGCAGTGCGCGAATGCGGATGCGTGCGCGAGTAATGACACCGAACACGCCATCCGATCCCAGCATCAACCGTGTCACATCCGGCCCCATGGCCGATGATGGCGCGGCGCTGCCCGTCAACAGACCTTGTGGTGTCGCTACCCGCACATCCGCCAGCCAGTCCGATGCGCGGCCATATCGTCCGCTGTCCTGTCCGGTGCCGTGATGAGCGATCCAGCCGCCAAGGGTCGAGAATTCGAAGGACTGGGGATGATGACCCAGGATCATGCCCCGGGCCGACAATTGCTGCGCCAGTTCCGGCCCGGTGATGCCCGCTTCCACATCCGCCGTACCGGCCACCATATCGATGCCGGTGACATGATTCATGCCGCCCAGGTCCAGCGCCACCACCGCGCTGAAGCCGCCCCGGCTAGCGCTGACGCCGCCAACAACGCTGGTGCCGCCGCCGAAGGGCACCACGGCGACTTCCCGTTCCGTCGCCGCACGCAGCACCGCCAGCACATCGTCTTCATTGCGCGGATAGAGCACGGCATCGGTTGGCCTGAAGCTGCCCGACTGAAGCCGCAACAGATCATGATAGGACCGGCCCAGCGCATGCGATGCGCGTTCCTGTGCGTCCTGCCGCACGCGGTCCTCGCCCAGGATGGCGATGAAGGCCGCGCGCGCAGCATCGGGCAGGCGCGGTGCGGGCAGGTCTATGCTTTCCAGCGGGCGCGGCGGCGTCGCCAGCAGCGCGGGCATGTTGAACTGGGCGGCCAGCCAGGGCCACACATCGTCGCGCCCGGCCAACGGATCGGCATCCCCGTCGCGGCCCCAGCCGTTCCAGCGCATACGGTTCCGATCCATGCTCATGCTGAAACGTACAATCGGTTGGAAATGTCAGACCCGCACATTGATGGCGTTGTGGAGGATATCGAAAGTAGCTGGAAGGACACCCGCGCTTTCACCGTCCGTCTCTACGGGAACCGGGCCGCTGGTGTCGACGGTGGGCGCGGCGGTCAGGCGGCCCGCGCGCACCACCCGCACAGCCGGATTGTCCAGATGCGCCCCGGCATGGATCGCGCGCATATTCCTTAACAGCCGTCCCTTGTGGGTGCCGCCCATGATGACCAGGTCGAACAAACCGTCATTGGCCTGGGCATCCGGCGCAACCCGCATGCCGCCGCCGAAATACTGTCCGTTCGCCACCGCAACGGTGGAGATACCGGCAATCTCGTCATAGGTGCTTTTCTGGCCGTTGATCTCGGGCGCCATCAGCCGCACCCGGCATTCGCGCCAGCCCAGCAGCGCGATGGCGCTGTGCAGGCCGAAGGCAAATCCGCCGCCGAAGAATTTGGCGATGCGGGCGCGGTTCACCCGCCGCGCGATATGGCCCGATATGCCAAAGGACGCGATGTTGATGAAATAGCGAACCATCGGCTCGCCTTCCGGCGTCAGGCAGGAAACGCGGCCGACATCCAGCTTGCGGATGCGCGCCTGCTTCAGATGCGCGATGCCGGCCTCCCATCCCTCCTCGATGCCGAAGTTGCGGCGAAAATCACCGCCCGATCCGGTGGAGACGAAGCTGAAAACGGCATCGGGCGACACCTGCGCGCCCCGGTCGAAGAATCCATTGACGGCCTCGTTGATGGTGCCGTCGCCGCCTACCGCGATGATGTCCAGATGACCCTCGCGCAGCGCGTCGCGCACCAGCCGCGCGGTCTGACCCGGACCACTGGTCGCGGTCACCGTCATCAGCGGAAAGATGCTGTCCAGGGCGTCTTCGATTTTCGGCCATTGGCGGCGTGTCCGTCCTGCGCCCGCATGCGGATTGACGACCACGAACGCCGTCATGCCGCGACCCGGTAGAGACGGTCCAGTCCGTCGATCTGTCTTTGCGTCTCTTCGGCGCTCCATCCCAGCAGGTCCCCGGTGATGGACGCGGCGCTGTCCAGCATCGCGGCGTCGGGCCGTCCGAACTGGCCCAGCGACGTGCGCCGCATCACGACATCCTCCAGGGTCAACGCCATCTCCTCGCGCACCGCATGGGTGATCTGGGCGGCGGTATCGCCGCTTTCACCCAGGGCCATCAGGTCGGCGACCTTCGCGCCTTTCAGCACCAGCGGCAACCGGGCACCGAACATGTGGGACAGATGGCGTACCGAAGCGATACCGGGCCAGGTCTTGCGGAACCCGGCCACCATCGGCTCGAAATGATCGAAGCGCCCGCCGGGCAGGGGCGTGGTGGCGGTGGCGCAGCGCACCGCCTTGCGCCCCAGCCGCGCCATCAGCGCATCGGTAATCTTCTCCGCCAGATGGCGCGAGGTGGTCCATTTTCCACCCAGCGCCGAGAACAGCCCCGGCAGGCCTTCGTCCCCATGATCGACCAGCTCGGCCCGGCGGCTGACGCCATAGGTCTCTTTCGATCCGTCCGACACCAGCGGCCTCAGACCCGCATAAAAGAACCGGACCGCATCGCGCGCCAGCTGCGCCGCAGGCAGATACCGGTTGATGGTGGCAAGAAACTCTTCGATATCGCCTTCCGTCACCGCGACCGAAGCCGGATCGCCGTCAAAGGCCGTGTCGGTCGTGCCCAGCAAGGTATGGCCGCGCCAGGGCAGCACGAAGAAGTGGCCGCTACCCGCCTCGACCGTCAGCGCCGCCTTGCTCATCTCCGGCACCAGCAGGTGAATGCCCTTTGAGCGGATCAGCTTGTGCGCCGCCGTCTTGCCGCTGGCCTGTTCCAGCAACAGATCGGCCCACGGCCCCGCCGCCAGCAGCACCAACTGGGCGCGGATATCGAAGTGCGCCCCGGTCATCGCATCTTCCACGGCACAGCCTGCGACCGTGCCACCCTGCATCAGCAGGCGTGTCGCCGCCACATAGTTCGCGATCGCCGCGCCCTGCGCATCCGCATCGATCAGGCATTCCAGCGCGATGCGTTCGGGCATGTACATCTGCGCATCGTGATATTCGAACGCGCCGCGAAAGCCAGGCGCATCCAGAACCGGCTCGCGTTCCAGCGCTGCTTCACGTCCGATCCAGTGATGGCGCGGCATCGCCTGTGCCGGATCGTCCAGCCTGCGGTCGAAGGACAGAAGGTCATACAGGGTCAGCCCCGCCGCCAGTTCCATCTGCTCGCCGTAACTTGTGACCGGCAACAGGAAGGGCAGGGGCCGCAGCAGATGCGGCGCGATGCGCTGCAAGGTGCGGCGCTCACGCAGGCTTTCGCGCACCAGCGAAAATTCCAGGTTGCGCAGATAACGCAGTCCGCCATGCGCCAGCTTGGAATTGTGCGCCGACGTCGCGCCCGCAAAATCCCGCGCTTCGACCAGCGCCACCTTCAGACCGCGCATCGCGCAGTCGCGCGCGGTGAATGCGCCGGTCGCGCCACCGCCCACGATCAATATGTCGAACTGCTCGGACGATAAACGAGTCAACGCGCGCTGCATGACCGCAGCATCGGCGGACGGAGATTCAAGTCAAGAATGGGAAGCGGAAGGCAGCCGCTTACTTGATCTTGCCTTCCTTGAACTCGACATGCTTGCGCAGCACCGGGTCGTACTTCTTGATCGAGAATTTCTCGGTCATGGTGCGGGTGTTCTTCTTGGTCACATAGAAGAAGCCGGTGCCGCCCTCGCTGTTGAGGCGGATCTTGGCAGTGGTTGGCTTCGCCATGGGACACTCCGGAAGAAAAGCAAATCGCGGCGCGTCTGATGCCGTCTTGTACCCGCCCTGTCAAGGCGGGTAGGGCAAGATATTGGATTTTCAGCGCTTTTTCGCCTTGAAACGTGCCTTTCCGGCGCGTTTTCCGGGTCCGGGGCCTTTGGGCTTGTCACCCCGTCGCCCCGCCTTGCCACCCTCCGCCAGTTCGAATCTGAGCCCGCCCGTAACCGGCGCGGCCTCCATCAGCTTGACCTTGATGAGGTCGCCCATGGTGAAGGTGACATGGGTGCGCTCACCGGTAAGGGTCTGCTTGCGTTCGTCATGACGGAAGAAATCCGCGCCCAGCGCCCGGATGGGTACCAGTCCGTCCGCGCCCGACTCCGCCAGCCGCACGAACAGGCCGAAGCGGGTCACGCCGCTGACGCGGGCCTCGAACACCTCGCCGACGCGATCTTCCATGAAGGCGGCGACGTAACGGTCGGTGGAATCGCGTTCCGCTGCCATGGCGCGCCGCTCGGTCATGGTGATGTGCTCGGCGGTCTGCGCCAGGGTTCCGATCTCGCGGTCGGTCAATCCGTCCTCGCCCAGATTGAAGGCCCGGATCAGCGCGCGGTGCACGATCAGGTCCGCATAGCGCCGGATGGGAGAGGTGAAATGCGCATAGCGGGCCAGGTTCAGTCCGAAATGCCCGATATTGGCGGGATCATAAATCGCCTGCGCCTGGGACCGCAGAACGATGTCGTTCATCACCTTCTCGTTCGGCGTGCCCTTCGCCCCCGCCAGGATGCGGTTGAAGATGCCGGGCTTCACCACCTGTCCCTTGGCGAAGTTGATGTTCAGGGTACGGAGGAAATCCGAAAAGGCGAACAGTTTCTCGCGGCTGGGCTGGTCGTGCACGCGATAGATCAGCGGCGTCTTGGCTTTCTCCAGCGCTTCCGCCGCCGCGACATTGGCCAGCACCATGAACTCCTCGATCAGTTTCATGGATTCCAGCCGCTCGCGATAGGCGATGGAGGCGACATGCCCATCTGCGCCCAGCACGATGCGCCGTTCCGGCAGGTCCAGGTCCAGGGGATCGCGCTTGCCGCGCTCCACGGTCAGCGACTTGTACGCCTCCCAAAGCTGCGCCAGCGTCTGCCGCGCGATGGGCGAAAGATCGGCGTCGGGATTGCCGTCGAACGCACGTTGCGCCTGCTGGTAGGTCAGCCTTGCCGCGGACCGCATGATCCCGCGCAGGAAGCGATGCGATTTCTTGCGGCCATGGCTGTCGAACACCATGCGCGCCACCAGGCAGGCGCGGTCCACGCCTTCGCGCAGCGAACACAGATCGGCCGACAATTCCTCCGGCAGCATCGGTACGACGCGATCGGGGAAATAGCAGCTATTGCCGCGATTGAGCGCCTCGCGATCCAGCGCCGATCCGGTCGTCACGTAATGCGCCACATCGGCGATGGCGACCAGCACCACATGCCCGCCCGAATTGCCCGGATCGTCATCCGGCCCCGCCCATACCGCATCATCATGGTCGCGGGCATCGGCGGGGTCGATGGTGATCAGCGGCACGGCGCGGAAGTCAGTGCGTCCACGCGGGTCCACTGGCTGCGCGGCTTTCGCCTGTTCGATCACCGCGCTGGGAAACTCGGTCGGTATCCCATGATCGTGAATCGCGATCAGGCTGATGGTGCGCGGGGAATCCATGCTCCCGATGCGCTCCACCACCTTCACCCGCGCGAAACCGGCGATGCGGCCGGCCTGCGGCTCGGTGGCCACCAGCTCATTGTTCTTCGCATCATTGAGGTCGCGCTGGTCGATGGCGTATTCGGTGCGTGCCTTCTTGTCTATCGGCTCCAGCCGAGCGCCTTTCGGATGCACGCGCACCACGCCCAGAATGCGCGAGGGCGTCTCGCTGTCCAGGCGGCGGATGATGCGCGCCTCATAGGCTTCGCCGCGCCGCTCCAGATGCGCCAGCAGCCGCGCGCCCGATCCGGGTGCGCCGCCATCCTTGGGCGGCATCACATAGATGAGTGGCGCCTCCTCATTCGATTGCCAGTCCAACGGTCGCGCCAGCAACTCGCCATCCGCGTCCACGCCTGTCACTTCGATGACGCCGATTTCCGGCAATTCGCCACGCTTGGTCAGGCCGCGCTTCTGGCGTCCTTCGATGGCGCCATCGGCCTCCAGTTCGCGCAGCGCGCGCTTCAGGCCGATCCGGTCCGATCCCTTCAATCCCAGCTTCTTGGCCAGGTCGCGCTTGGTTGCGCCGGGATTTTCGGAAAGCAGTTCCAGCACGCGCGCCTTGTCAGGGGCGTGCGCGTTCTTTTTTTTCTTCGTCTCTTTCAATTTCTATTCGCTTGCCAGCGCCGGGCTTTTGGCCGGTTTCTTTTTCGGCGCTGCTTTCTTCTTGGTTGTCGTTTTCTTGGCGGGCTTGGCGGATTTCTTCTCCGCCGTCGCGCCATTGGCCTTCGCGGCCTTGGGCTTGTCAGCCTTTGTCTTCTTTTCTTTCGTGACTTTCGCAGCTTTCTTTTTCTTCTTGCCGCCCTTGGCCGCACGCTCGGCGATCAATGCCAGCGCCTGTTCCATGGTGACGGTCTGCGGATCGGTATCCTCGGGCAAGGTGGCATTGGTCTCGCCATCGCTGACATAGGGGCCATAGCGGCCCTTCAGCACCTTGATCGGCTTGCCTGCCGGATCCGCGCCCAGATCCTTCAAGGTTTCCGCGCCGCGCCGTCCGCCGCCCTTGGCCTTCTTTTCGGCCAGCAGCGTGACGGCGTGATTGAGACCGATATCGAACACGTCTTCCGGCGATTCCAGCGAGGCATACACGCCCGCATGGGCCACATAGGGCCCAAACCGTCCGAAATTCGCCATCACCGGCTTGTGATCCTCGGGATGCAGTCCGACTTCGCGCGGCAGCGATAGCAGTTTTACCGCCAGCTCAAGTGTCACATCGCTCTTGTCGGTGCCCTTGGGAATGCCTGACCGCTTCGGCTTGTCGCCTTCGCCGAGCTGGACATAAGGTCCGAAGCGCCCCGAACGCAGGGTGACTTTTTCCTCCGTACCCGGAAAAACGCCCAGCTCCATCGGCCCGGCATCGCCTTCGCCCGGCTTGGCGCCGATCTGGCGGGTGAATTTGCATTCTGGATAATTGGTGCAGCCGACGAACGCGCCGAACCGGCCCAGCTTCAAATTCAGCCGCCCATCGGCACAGGCCGGGCATTTGCGCGGATCGGTGCCGTCGCCTACCTCGGGAAAGATGTGCGGCCCCAGCACCGAATCCAGTTCGTCGATGACCTGGGAAATCTTCAGATCCTTGGTCTCGCCAACCGCGGCCGAAAAATCCTTCCAGAAATCGCGCAGCAACTGTTTCCAGTTCAGATCGCCCGCCGAAACCTCGTCCAGCTTCTCTTCAAGGTCCGCGGTGAAATCATATTCCACATAACGCTTGAAGAAACTGGCCAGGAAGGTCGTGACCAGCCGCCCCTTGTCCTCGGGGATGAAGCGGTTGCGGTCCATCTTCACATAGGCGCGGTCGCGCAGGGTCGACAGGATCGAGGCATAGGTCGATGGCCGGCCTATACCCAGCTCTTCCATCTTGCGCACCAGGCTGGCTTCGGAATAGCGCGGCGGCGGTTCGGTGAAATGCTGTTCCGGCGAGACTTTCTCGACCGCGGCGGAATCCCCCACCGCCACTTTCGGCAGTTTCGCGCCATCTTCATCGGACGCATCGTCCTGGCCCTCTTGATAGAGAGTCAGGAACCCGTCAAACAACGTCACCGTGCCCGTGGCGCGCAGGGTGATCTGCTTGTCCGCCGACACGACATCGACCGTGGTGCGCTCCTGTTCGGCGCTTTCCATCTGGCTGGCGATAGCGCGTTTCCAGATCAATTCATACAGCCGCGCGTCATCCGCGCCGACATATCTCGCCACTTCTTCCGGGGTCCGGGCAAAGCTGGTGGGCCGGATCGCCTCATGCGCTTCTTGCGCGTTCTTGGCCTTGCTGACATAGACGCGCGCGGCGGAAGGCACATAGCGCGCGCCATATTTCTTGCCGATGGTGTCGCGTGCTTCCGCGATGGCTTCGCCCGCCATGGTGACGCCGTCGGTCCGCATATAGGTGATGAGGCCGACCGTCTCGCCGCCAATATCCTCGCCTTCATAAAGGCTCTGCGCCACCTGCATGGTGCGCTTGGCCGAGAAGCCCAGCTTGCGCGATGCTTCCTGCTGCAGGGTCGAAGTGATGAAAGGCGGGGAGGGGTTGCGCTTGACCGGCTTGGCCTCGACGCTGCCGACCGAAAAACTTTGCGCCTTGATCGCCGCCACCGCGCGGTCGGCATCGCCTTGGTTGCCCAGCGACAGTTTTTCCAGCCGCTTGCCGTCCAGCTGGATCAGGCGTGCGTTGAAATTGCCCGCCTTGGCCGCCAGATCGGCGTCGATGCTCCAAT
>JAFIHO010000051.1 GCA_017849395.1 Hyphomicrobiales bacterium | reverse complement strand
GGGGCGCTGCAGCGGCACTTGCAGCGGGTCGATCGTGTCGTGCAGGCGGCTGTCGAGCAGGCGCAACATGTCGCCGGTCAAGGCCCGTTCCCCGCCCGTGTAGCGGGCGAGATGGGACAGATCGATGGGCAAGACTTGCTGCATGGCGGCAATCTTCGGCCCTTTTGGCTAAGGTCCCGTTAATTCCCGGCTTTTACTGTTGGGGGGTTAGGTTAATATGCGGTCCAGGCCCGGGACTTCAGATGGTCAGAACACTTCCGCAGAACCAGCCCGTGCCGGTCGATCCGGCCGAAACTCCCGAAGGTGCGCGCCCGCCGGCCCCGCCCCGCGACCGCTTCAGCGGCAGGGCATTCCTTATTGCCGCAATCGGATCGCTGTTCTGGATCGGGGCCGGGGCCGCCTGGCTACTGGGCGCCCTGGGAATCCCAGGCTTTCTGGCGCTGGATTTGCCGCAACTGGCCATGCTGGCCGCCGCCTCCTTCGCGCCGCCCCTGCTCTTCTTTGCGGTGGCGGCAACCTTGGCGCGCGCTGCGGTCATGCAGCAGGCGACCCAGTCCCTGCTGGTCGCCACGGACAGGCTGTTCGCTGCCGACGAGACGGCGGCCCGTGGCGCCGCCCGCCTGTCGCGGGCCGTGCGCCGGGAACTCGATACCCTCAATACCGGTCTGGATGCGGCCTTCCAGCGTGTGCGCGCGCTGGAGCAACTGATCGAGCACCAGATCGCGGCCCTGGACGAGGCGGGCGCACGGGCAGAAGTGCGCGGCGACAATATTGCCCTGCGTCTGGGCCAGGAGAGCCAGCGCATCGAATTCCTGTCCAACACCCTCACAGATGTCGCGGTGCGGGCCGGTGAAACCGTTTCGGGCAAGGCGGCGGAGCTGCGCGCCACCCTGGATGCGGCAGAGAACGCGCTGACCGGCCGGGTCGAAGCCCTGTCCGATGCGTTGAACGAATCCGCGCTTCACGCCAGCGATACGATGGCAGCGCGCACGGTCCAGATGAAGACTGCGGTCGAAACCGCTCAGTCCGATCTCACCCAGCGCATCGAAAGTCTCTCCGGCACGCTGATGGAATCCGCAAGCCGCAGCCATGACGTGTTCGCCAGCCGCGCCGCCCAGATGAAGACCACGGTCGATGCGGCAGAGAACGCGCTGAATGCGCGGGTCGAGGCGATGGCGGGCGCGTTGATCGACGCCGCCGCCCGCGCCAGCGAAACGGTGGCCGGACGAACCGCGCAACTGAAGGCGATCATCGAGACGGTGGAAGGCACCCTCAAGATGGCGGCCCAGTCGCTGGATGTGCAGGCCGCAGGTTTTCGTGCCGCCGCCAATGCGGCGGCCGAGGCGCCTCTCAAGGTTGCCGGGGAGTTGGGCCAGGCCGCGGCGCGCATACAGGAAGCCTCCGACACCGCCATGGGCCGGGCGGAGTTCGTGCTGGCGCGGCATGAGAAACAGCGCGGCTTCCTGAACGAACAATTGCAGAAGCTGAAGGATGACGCCGACGCGTTCGAGACCCATTTCTCCCAGCAGCGTACCGGCATGGAAACTGCCATCACCAGGCTGGTATCCGAAGCGCAGCGTTTTGAAGCCGCGGCGGGCGATGCGGAGCGTCACCTCGACCTGATGATGATGAATGCCGCGACCCGCGCCGGTCAGTTGACCGCTGCTTTCAGCCAGGAAGCGGACCAGTTGCGCCAGACCGGCGAAACGGCGGCGACGGTGCTGGCAAATCTGGTGTCCGCCCTGCATGACGCCGGAACGGGCGCGCAGTCGCTGATCGCCGACAGTTCCAACAAGGCCAAACAGGATGCGCGCCTGCTCGTGGGCGAGGCGATGGCCGAATGCGAGCGGCTGCTGCGCGCGGCGGGCGAGATGAACAGCGAGGCCGGAAATATTCGCGCGCTCATGGCCAAGACCACCGAGGATCTGGAACGTCACATGTTGCGCCTGCCGGGCCTTGCCCAGGAAGAGGCGCGCCGGGTGCGCCAGCTTGTTGCGTCGGAAACCGAACAGATTCTCGATCTGTCGGCGCGCACGCTTTCCACGCTCCAGGCGCGCTCGTCCGGCAGATTGCCCGCGCCCGCGCTGGCCGACGTACCGCCACAACCCGCGCCCGAGCCGGAACCGGAAGGTCTCAAAGGTTTGGCCCGCAAGCTGACCGCGCGGCCGCGCCGCAAGGAGACGCCATCGGGCTCCAAGGCCTGGGAAATGAAGGCGCTTCTTGCGGCGGTGGAATCCGGTGAAAGCGAAGCGCGGGTGCTGCGCCCCGGCAGCGCCGCCGCGATGGGCGCGCTGGAAATGGCGCTGGCGGACCTGGCGGTCGATCTGTCGGCGCTGGATGATGGCGCGCAGCCGGGCGACGAGGATTGGAAACGCTACCTGACGGGCGATCGCACCATCTTCGCGCGCAGGCTGGCGGGCGTGATCGACTCCTCCGCCGTGGACCGCATCGCCACGCTCTACCGCGACGACGAACATTTCCATGCGGCGGCGGATGCCTATCTCGGCGAGTTCGAAACGCTTCTGAACCGCGCCCGGGAAAGCGATGCGGGCGGGCTGCTCACCTCGACCATGCTGTCGGCCGATACGGGCAAAATCTATCTCGCCATCGCCTATGCGTTGGGCCGGTTGTAAACCGCCGCGAGGCTGTCGCCGAAACGGCTTTAATGATTGCGCCTTAGCCGCGCGATATAAAATCCGTCCATGCCGCCATGTTCTGACAGATGGCAGGGCAGGGTTCGAAGGTCGCCCTTGTCCGTGATCCATTCGGCATGGCCGAACACTTCGTCGGGCGTAACAGGTATCCTCGAGAAATCGGGATGCGAGGCCAGGAACGCGCGAATCTGGTCCTCGCCCTCTTCATGTTCCAGCGAACAGACCGCGAAGATCAGTATTCCTTCGGGCGAAAGGATTTCCGCGCCGCTCTCCAGAATCTCGTAAGCCGCACCGGCAGCCTGGGTCACGTTATCCGCGCCCTTGATCCAGGGCAGGTCGGGATGACGGCGGATGGTCCCGGTGGCGGTGCAGGGCGCATCGATCAGCACCATGGGGGCGCGCATCCGCACCTCGCGCGCATCGCCTGCGATCATCTGGGCCTGCAGGCGCGTGCGCACCAGATTGTCTTTCAGCAGTTGCAACCGCTCCGGTTCCAGATCGACCGCAACCACCTGCGCGCCAGCCGCCGCCAATTGCATGGTCTTGCCACCGGGCGCGGCGCACAGATCCACGACACGCTTGCCATCGACATCGCCAAACAGGCGCACCGGCAGGGTGGCGGCGACGTCCTGCACCCACCAGTCGCCATTGCGGAAACCTTTCAGCGTGTCGATGCGCGAAACGCCCTGGAGCCTGCGTACGCCGCCGAACAGGGGCGTGCTGTCGGGAAAGTCCGAATCCTCGCTTCGCAGCATGATATCGAGCGGCGGCGGCATCTGCTGCGCCTCGGCGATGCGCCGCGTCGTTGCCTCGCCATACTGTTTGCGCCAGCGCGACCACAGCCAGTCCGGTAGCGACAGGCGCGCCAGGTCCAGTCCCGCCAGAACATGTTCACCCTCCCGCGCGATCTTGTGCAGCACGGCGTTGACCAGCGGCTTGAAATGCACCGAGAAATTGTCCGCGCTCGCCAGCATGTTGGCCGCGTCGACGGCGGCATGCGGCGGCGTTTCCAGGATCAGCAATTCGCAGGCTCCCAGCAGCAGGATTTCGCTGGTGAACCCCGCCTTGTGCGCTGGCGGCGTCTTGGGAACATATTTGCGCACCACCGCTTCCAGGATGCCCAGATGGCGCAAAGTGCCGCTGGCCAGCGCGCGCGCGAAAGCGGCGTCGCGCACATCAAGGCCGCGCATCGCCTCGAACTGGGTATCCAGCGGCCGCTTGTTGCGCAATACGCCTGAAACCATGGAAAGCGCGGCCTTGCGCGCCGGCAAGCCGGACTGGTCGTTCATCCCTGGACCTTACAATCCACCCTGAATTGGCCGGAGGCCTTTATCAGCCCCAGGGCCCGCGCGGAGCAGCAGGCGCACCAGCCATAGCACGAAGCCGGGCGATACGCTCTTCGGTGGCGGGATGGCTGGCAAACAACCCGGAGAGCCCACCGTGAAGCGGATTAATGATGAACATATGCGCGGTCGCCGGATTCGCGTCGGCGGCATGGTTGGGGATTCCCTTGGCGGCGCGCTCGATCTGGCTCAAGGCCGAGGCCAGCCACATGGGACGCCCGGTGACTTCCGCGCCGAAACGGTCGGCCTCGAATTCCCGCGAACGGCTGATCGCGGCCTGCACAAGCACGGCGGCCAGCGGCGCAAGCAGGGTGATCACCACGATGCCCGCCATGCCCAGCGCGTTGTTGCGGCGGTCGCCGCCCATGAAGAAGGCGAAATTGGCCAGCATCGAGATCGCGCCCGCCATCACGGCAGTGATGGTCATGGTAAGCGTGTCGCGATTTTTCACATGGCCCAGTTCATGCGCCATCACGCCCGCCAGTTCCTCCTTGGACACGCGCTCCAGAAGTCCGGTGGTCGCGCAGACAGCCGCATGTTCGGGATCGCGCCCGGTGGCGAAGGCGTTGGGCTGCGGATTTTCCATGATATAGACCTTGGGCATGGGCAGCTTCGCCTGCTGCGCCAGCCGCTCGACCAGGCGGTAATATTCCGGCGCGCTGTTGGCATCCACCTGGCGCGCGCCATACATGGACAGCAGCATCTTGTCCGAATTCCAGTAGGCGAACAGATTGGTGCCCGCGGCAAACAAGAAGGCGATGACCATGCCTTGGGCGCCGCCGATCAGAACGCCGACCGCCATGAAGATGCCGGTCATCAGCGCCATCAGGATGCCGGTCCGCAACGTGTTCATATTCTTCAACTCCTTTGCACACTGATGTAAGCTTTCTTCATGTCCGATCAAGCAACTCCGGAACAGATCGCCGCCCGCATCGCCGAGGCGGGCCGGCGCGCCAATGCCGAAGCGCAGGCGCGGCGCGCCAAGGAAACTCCCACCCAATTGCCGCCGGAATTGGGCGGACCCAAGGGGCCGGAGCCGACCCGCTATGGCGACTGGGAGCGCAAGGGCGTGGTTTCCGATTTCTAGGGATATGCGCCCGCAATAGCCGAAAAGCGCCGGGACCGGCGGTGTCTAGTCGAACGCCGCGGCCGTCATCTTCTCCAGCTGGCGGCGCACATCCCGCGGCCAGGCTTCGATAACGGCGGCAAACTCGTCCTTGTGGCCCGCGAACAGGGCGCGCATCGCTTCCTCATACCCCGGCGCATCGCCCGCAATGGCGGTGGCGAACCGATAGGCGGCCTGGCGGGCGGCGGGGCGCATGGCGCCCGGCCTCTTGCTGGCGTCCTCCACCAGGCGGCGCAGCGTGGCCGAAGCGCCCCCCGGCTGGGCCGCCAGCCAATCCCAGTGCCGGGGCAGCAGGGTCACTTCCCGGGCAGCCACCCCCAGCTTGGGGCGGCCCGGGCCGCGCTCCCCGCTATCGGGGGGGAAGCGGGGATCGATATCCACCACCCGCCCGGTCTGCTCGTCGTAAATCAGTGCATCCCCCATATCCCGGCACACGGCATAAACCTCGGCCAGAGAGCCACTGGCGATATGATCGAAACCACGAAATGCTGCAAAAGTCATGACGCATATTTATCCGGGTAAAATATGATAGTCAAGGTGCTGTGAATTTTTATTACCCGGTTATTACTAAAATCCAATAAACCCTTGATGCGGCGCGTTCCAGGGTTCATGTAGCAAAGGAGGATACGCCATCATGTTCATCCAGACCGAATCCACCCCCAATCCCGCCACCCTGAAATTCCTTCCGGGCCGCGAAGTCATGGGCGAAGGCGCGGTGGCCGATTTTCCCAGCGCCGAAACCGCTGGCCGCTCGCCCCTGGCCAAAGCCCTGTTCGCCATACCGGACGTCAGCCGGGTGTTTTTTGGTTCGGACTTCATCTCGGTGACCAAGCGCGACGGCGATTGGAAGCATCTGAAGCCCGCCATTCTGGGCGCGGTGATGGAGCATTTCACCCATGGCCTGCCCCTGATCGAAGGCGGCGCGGCGGAAGCTGACGACGCCGAAACCTACAATGAGGCCGATGCCGAGATCGTGGACCAGATCAAGGATCTGATCGAGACGCGTGTGCGCCCCGCCGTGGCGCAGGATGGCGGCGATATCATCTTCCGAGGCTTCGATGGCGAAACCGGAATCGTGTCGCTGCATCTGCAGGGCTCCTGCGCGGGCTGCCCGTCTTCCACGGCGACGCTCAAGAACGGTATCGAAAACATGCTGCGCCACTATGTGCCGGAAGTGACGGCGGTAGAGTCGGTATGACATCGGGCGCTCCGGTCACCGACGATGCCCCGCCACGCCATGAAGCGCATCACGCCGTAAGCGACGACTCGCTGGACGTGCTGTTCCGCGCGGCCCGCACAAACCGCCATTGGGAAGACAGGCCGGTCTCCGCGCCGCTGCTGATGGCGGTGTATGACCTGATGCGCTGGGGCCCGACGGAATCCAACATCACGCCGGCGCGGTTTCACTTCGTGGTGTCGAAAGAAGCGAAGGCGCGGCTGGAGCCGCTGCTCGACGAAGCCAACCGCCGCCAGACCATGGCCGCCCCCGCCACCGCCATCGTTGCCTATGACCTGGATTTCGCTTCGACGCTCCACAAACTCGCGCCGCATTCATCCCTGCCGGACAAACTGAAGAATGATGCGGCCCGCGCCGAATATATGGCGCGGCGCAGCGCCGGATTGCAGGGCGGCTATTTCATCGTGGCGGCGCGCGCGCTGGGCCTGGATTGCGGCCCCATGTCGGGATTCGACCGTGACGGCGTGGACCGGGAATTCTTTTCCGGCACGGCGATCAAATCCTATTTTCTCTGCAATCTGGGCTATGGCGATCCCGCCGCGCTGCGTCCGCGCGGCCAGCGTCTGTCATTCGACGAAGCGTGCAAAATTCTCTGAAGCGCCAGCCGCAGCGCGTGGCCCAAAGCGGCAGCGTATGGGCGAGCGCCATTGAAAAGATGTCCCTATGAAACTGTTGGCGGTCGATACGGCGCTGGGCGCCTGTTCCGTCGCGCTGCTGGATGGCGGCACGGTGCTGGCGCATCGTTTCGCGGTGATGGAGCGCGGCCACGCAGAGGCGCTCGCCCCAATGGTCGCGGATGCGATGCAGGGTTTCGCCTTTTCCGATCTCGATTGCCTTGCCGTCACCGTGGGACCGGGCACCTTCACCGGCCAGAGAGTTGGCCTTGCCTTCATGCGCGGCCTGCGTCTGGCGCTGAACCGGCCGCTGCATGGCGTCACGACCCTTGAAGCAATCGCAGCCGCTGCCGAAGCCGAAACCGGGCAGACACGCGCCGCCGCGATCCATGATGCGCGCCGTGCCGAAGCCTATCTGCTGCTGCGCGAGAATGGCGTGGTGGTGCAGGAGCCCATCGTGCTGCCTTTCGCCGATGCCGTAGAGCGCATCCGCGCCTTCGGCCCCGCCGCGTTGGCGGGTACTGGCGCGCCGCAAGCAGCCGAAGCGTTGGGAAGCAGGTTTCCGCTCTCCTCCATTCGCCAGCCTGACGCGCTGTGGGTCGCGCATCTCGCCCGCTTGCGGCCCGCGCCGGACGGCGCGCCCGGCCCGCTCTATCTGCGTGCCCCCGACGCCAAACTGCCCGGCAACAAGAGTGTCGAGCAGGTCACAGACACGGCATGACGGTGCGACTGTTCGATCCGGTCCGGGACGATCCGGCTGCGCTGGCTGAAATTCATGCGGCCTGTTTTGCGGACAAATGGACGGCACAGGCCATCGCGGAGTTGCTGGTGACGCCGAACTGCTTCGCATTCTCAAATCCCAACGGCTTTGTGATGGCGCGTGTGGCAACGCGGGAAGCGGAGATTCTGACGCTTGCCGTGCAGCCCGGCGCGCGCGGACAGGGGCTGGGCCGCAGACCGGGCACGCAGGCCCCAGCACATGCCTG
>JAFIHO010000050.1 GCA_017849395.1 Hyphomicrobiales bacterium | reverse complement strand
TGCACGGGATCGCTGGCCCAATGTGTCCGGAAATGGACGCGGCTGCCGGAAATGGTGCAGGGAACGGCCCATATCCAGCTGGGCGCCAGCACGCTGAATCGCGTGCGGGTGGACGTGGGTGAGATCGCGTCTCTCGCCGCCAATCCCGAGCTGCGCCGCGTCTGAGATTTTCGCGCGCTCGGTTCCTCCGCATTCATCACGACAGCGATAGCCGCTAAACGCGCTTCGAGATTTTCGTTGGTGCGATAGTTCCGCTCCACCGTACGCATGGATCGGGTTGCAAGGCCTTACTTTGTCTCTTGCGAAAATGCGCGACGAAATGATCTCGCGCAGGAACGCTTTGCTGGCGCTGCCGTTTGCGAATAACGGCGCTTGCGGGGCAAACCTCATGAAATTCGGAACTTTTCAGCTGCGGGTCGCGGCGATGCTGTCGATCACCCTGGCGGGAATCGCTCACGCGAGCGCGACGCCGGACACGACGTGGAATTTTGGCGGCGCTTGCACATGGAGCGGCTACGCAAAATGTGCCAGCGTCGGCGTCGTCAGCAATGTCACCGGCAATGTGTACACCTATGGCGCATCCAGCGGCCCCGGCGGCGCGATCAATGCCGAGGCGTATCACATTGCCCGCACCGGCAGCGGCGGTCAGGTCAATGACCCCGTCGGCACCGCGATCCGCAAGGATTTCCTCAGCGATTCCAGCGGCGGCCTGGGCGTGGAAAACATCAACTCACCGGAACAGGGCGTCGATAACAGCGACGGCTGGGATTTCGTCATATTCCAGTTGCCGACCGGTCTGGACTATCACAGCTTCGACATCAGCCTCAGCGCGCTCGGCGGCGGCAACAACATGGATTTCACGGTGTTTTACGGCACGCCCGATCCCAAGCTCATGATTTCAAGCCTCCAGTCCTTCTACCTGAAGAATGTCAACCAACTGCTGGCTGGGGGCTTCATGAGCATGAACTTCACCGGCCTGTTCAACGGCAGCACCACGGAGACAGTGAGCGTCAGCAGCGCGAATCCCGTCAGCTACCTGATCGTGGCCGCCAGCCTGGAGCCGCTCAGAATCAGCGACAATTTCAAGGTGAACGCGATTGTCGGCTCGACCGCGGTGCGCGTGGCCGAACCTCACACGCTCGCCGCGCTGGGCGCAGGACTGTTCGGTATCGGCGTGATGGCCCGCAGGCGCCGAGTGGTCGACCGTAAGAAGCAGGCGTGTTGATGCCCGCCCCCGAGGATCACTGCGTAACGGCAGTCTTGGCTTGCATCACGAGCCAGATGCGCCAGCCGAAAAAACCGGCGATCGGCAGGATGACATAGCCGAGGCCTATTGAAAGAGACATAAGGCCCAGAAGCGCAAGCAGGGATGTCAGGACGATCGGCATGACAAGGCTGTGGGTGTAAAGCGCGCCGGTTGAGATGTTGCGCACCGCGAGCGCCTCCAGCGTGCCGTTCTTCAGCTTTCCCGCCGCCACAATCTCATCCCCATCCTTGATGGAGACGAGAATTCGAGATTTGAAGGTCACCGGTTTCTGGTCGACACGGAAAGTGGCGATCTGGTTGACGATATGCGCAGCACCGCCCTGGCGCTGGGAGACAATCGTGTTGTCATGGCCCCGGTCGACATCCGAGGCTCGCCCGCGCAGAACATCCGTCATGACAATACCCTGTAAATCCGCCACCGGATTAACTCGGCGTAATCTGGCTCTGTCAAGTTCATCCTGCGCCCGCATGCACAACATCGGGTCGCCGGTGTAAACGAATGAATGTTGACGCGGAAAGCGATGGCCGGGTGCATAAAAAAGCCCTCGCGCGGATGAGGCGCGAGGGCTCGTTCCGGTAGCGGCGATTACAGTCCGCGCAGTTCGCGCAGTGCGATCTGCAGCATCGCCTTGCAGTGACCCACATTATAGGCCCAGCCCGACGAAGTGGTGCCAGCCTCTTTGGGCAGCAGCTTGTCGGTGTCCAGCCCGCGCGGATGCTCGGGGAAGATGAGCCGCTTGTAGTTGTTCTTCACCAGCAGCTTCATCACCTCATACATGTCGTTGTCGCCGTCGTCCGGGAAGGTCTCGGTGTAATCCTCGCGCGGCTTGCGCATGACCACGTTGCGGAAATGCACCTGGCCGATGCGGTTGCGGCTGGCGACCCAGTTGCCGACCACGATGGGGTCTTCGCCCAGTTCGCGGGTCACGCCGCAGTCCCAGGTCATGGTGTTGGACGGGGAGTTCACCGTTTCCACCAGACGCTTCCAGTCCGAGAAGCTGTTCAGCACCTGGGCCGAACCGCGGCTCATGGGCGAGGGCGGATCGTTCGGATGCACCGACAGGACGACGCCGTTCTTTTCCGCCACCGGGACCACCTGCTTGACGAAATATTCCAGGTTCTTCCAGGTGTCTTCATAGTTCTGGACCGGCCCGTCGGCGGGCAGGGGCGGCAGGTTCTTCATCCGGTCATACTTGAACTCGCTGTAAAGCGCGCCGCCGCGGCCGGGCACCTGCGCATAACCGTCGGTCGCGCGGTGTGTGTAGAAATTCCATTCCACCACCGGGATCTTCAGCTTGCCGCAATTCTCGATGGTCTGCTTGATCTTGTTGATCTCTTCGTCCCGGCCGGGCAGGCCGCGCACGATCTTGTTCATGTTGGGGTCCAGCCCGCCCTGATAGGACCAGCGGATCATCATGATGCCGATATGCATGTCGTGCTTCTTCAGAGCGTCGACGCGCGGCTTCAGATAATCCATGCCCCAGGGCTGTTCCGGCACCGCCTGGGTGTCGATCCAGTTGATGCCAAGCTGCTTGATGCGGATCGCCTCGGCGTCATCCAGCAGGTTGTTCATGTAGATGGTCAGCTTGGGCGTATCCGGCCCTTCCTGAGGCAGACCAATGCGCCGGTTGGGTGTCGGGTTGTAAGGAGCGTTCGGGCCCTGCTGGGCCAGGGCGGGCGCGGCGGCGCCGGCCAGAAGCGCGGCGCCCGACGCCCGCACCAGCGCGCGGCGTGAAAGTGAAGTCTTGTCCATGGTCGTCCCCTATGAGTGGCGTCAATGCCGCCTTTTCGAACTGGCCGGGACGTTATCAGGTGTGGATTTGACGGCAATAGCAGGATGCCGCGCCATATAAGCCGATCTTGCGCTCACTTCGCCGGGCGGGTCTGTTTCGCAGTCGCAGCAAGTTCGCAAACTGCATACAGCCCTTGCCCGCAGGGCCCGTTCGCCCGTCAGGCGCACATCTCACACGCGCGACCGATTGGAGTGACCCGATCCCGTGCTGCAAGTGTCGCGGCGAAAGAGTGCGAAAGCCGTCTATTTCAGCACGTCTTCTTCGTGATCTACTCCCGACCCATGTCTTGCCATTCCTGCGCGGGAGCCGTCATGAAATCTCCGAAGGCAATACTGATCGCTGCCGGGCTGTTGCTGGCGGGGTCTCCTGTCTGGTCCCAGAGCGCCGCTCCGCCGGTCGGCGGGGACTTGCCGCCCGCGAACTGGTGGTCCAAAGCCCCGACCACGGATGCCGGAATGGATGGCCCGGTCCGCCTGGTGTGGGCCGCGCACAAGAATCCGGAAACGCAATATAACGCTATCAACAAGCCGCTGTGGCGCATCGCCGACATCCTAAAGGCGCATCGCGGCCAGCCGCGCTGGGAGCAGAAAGCGCTGTTGAACCGGGACTTCGATGGCCGCTACGTCCAGATGGCGCCGGGGGACAAATCCAAATGCATGTTCTATGCGGATGACCGCGCCTTCGGCTGGATCTATAGCGGCCAGGTCAAG
>JAFIHO010000049.1 GCA_017849395.1 Hyphomicrobiales bacterium | reverse complement strand
TGTCGCAACGAGATGTCGGCGGAGCCGACTCGAGTTGCGACAGAGGGGGGAAACCAAAATACCGGGGAACCAAAAACAAGAACGCCGCGCTGACGCGCGGCGTTCGAAACCCAATTCCGGGGATGACGCTGGTGTATGGTTCATCCGTTCCGCCGTCAACGGGGTGGCGCGATTTCCATGGCCTGTCCACCTTCGGGCCTTGAATCTGCCGCAAAAATGGGAAACCTATCCACCCGATGTCCTCCAGGAAAAATGGCTGGGATATGAACCGGCTGCGCAGAATCTGGCGCCGGGCCCGCCCCTACGCGCCTTTCGCCGCCATCGGCACGGCGATTGTCGCCCTTCCGGTTATCGCGCTTCAGATGGTGCCGGTGGTGCTGGGCTGGTTCGCGCCGCCGCTCGATCCCAAGGTCGATCTTTATGCGGTGAACCGGCCGCTGGCCTTCACCTTCCTGGATGTCAGCGGCGCGGAAGTCGGCCATCGCGGCGCGGTGGTGGGCCAGCGCCTGCATCTGGAACAGATGCCCGCCTTCCTGCCGGCCGCCTTCATCGCGATGGAGGACCGCCGCTTCTATTCCCATAACGGCATCGACCCGCGCGGCCTGGCGCGCGCGCTGTATCGCGACATCCGCGCCGGTCACTGGGTGGCGGGCGGCTCCACCATCAGCCAGCAGACCGCGAAGATCGTCTACACCAACCAGCAGCGCACCATGTCGCGCAAGCTGGTCGAACTGGTGAATGCGGCGGGGCTGGAGAAATCGCTCAGCAAGAAAGAGATTCTCGAACTCTATCTCAACCGCATCTATCTCGGCTCCGGCGCCTATGGCGTGGATGGCGCGGCGCGGGTCTATTTCGGCATGTCGGCGAAGGACCTCAACTTGGCCCAGGCCGCGATGCTGGCCACGCTGACCCGCGCGCCGTCGGTGTTTTCGCCACGCCGCGATCTTTTGAAAGCGCAGCAGCGCGCCAGCCTGGTGCTGGACGTGATGGAGGAAACCGGCGCCGTCACCGATGCGGAAGCGACCTGGGCGCGCACCCATCCCGCCGTCATCACCAGCCATGCGCGCACGGATGCGCGCAATTACTTCCTCGATACCGCTGCAGACCAGGCGATGGACCTTGCGGCCAAGGACGGCGTGCCGCCTAGCGCCGACATGATCGTGCACACCACGCTGGAGCCGCGCCTGCAGGAAGCGGCGCGCGCCGCCGCCGCGCGGGTGATCGGCCGCAACGCCAAGCGCAACAAGGTGAAGGAAGCCGCCATCGTCATCATGAAGCCGGACGGCGCGGTATCGGCGATGATCGGCGGCGTGGATTATCGCGATTCCGTGTTCAACCGTGCCACGCAGGCGCATCGCCAGCCCGGCAGCGCGTTCAAGCCGTTCGTCTATCTGGCGGCGCTGGAATCGGGCGTCACGCCCTGGGATTATCGCGATGACGAGCCGGTAGACATCAATGGCTACCGCCCCGCCAATTTCGGCGGCAATAGCTATGGCACCGTCACCCTGGCCGATGCGCTGGCCCATTCGGTCAACACCATCACCGTGAATCTGGCGCAGGAGGTGGGCATCCGCAGGGTGATCGAGGCGGCGCGGCGTACCGGCATCACGTCGCCGCTGGCGGAGAACGCCTCGCTCGCGCTGGGCACCAGCGAAGTCACGCCGCTGGAAATGACCGCCGCCTATGCCGCCTTTGCCAATGGCGGCTATCGCGTGGAGCCCTATCTGATCACGCAGATCGACATGGCCGGCAAGCCGGTGTGGAAGCGGGAGGCTCCCCAGTTGAAGCGTGCCATCGATGCGCAGATCGACCGCGACATGGTGGCGATGATGTATGGCGTCGTCACCAGCGGCACGGGCCGCGCCGCCGCGATCCCCGGCCATGAAGCGGCGGGCAAGACCGGCACGACCCAGGATTCGCATGATGCTTGGTTCGTCGGCTTCACCGCCGATTATGTCGCTGCCGCCTGGGTCGGCAATGACGATTCCTCGCCCACGCGCGGCGTCACCGGCGGCACGCTGCCCGCGCAGATCTGGCGCGAGGCGATGATCGCGGCGGAGAAGGGCCTGCCGGGCCGCGGCCTGGACCGTTCGCTGCCGCCGCCGCCGGAGGATGACTCGCTGCTGGCCGGTGCGGAGCCGCCCGCCTATCATGATGACGAGGCGGGCGCGCGCCTGGGCCCGCCGCCCGAAGCGCCCGGCGAGGAACCGCAGCAGCAGCACCGCCGCGGGCGCGGGTTGTTCGGCTGGCTGGGCGACCTGTTCGGCGACAGGGATGAAGACGCGCGCAGCGAGCGCTGACGCGCCGCATAAAAAGGCCGCGCCGGGCAAGGCATGAGGACGCGATGTCTGCTATAAGGCCGACATGATCCGACGCCGCAAACTTCTCGCCGCCCTGCCCGCCGCGCTGGCCGCGCCCGCGCTGATCCGGCCCGCATCGGCCCAGCAACTGACCCGCATCACCTTCGTCACCGACTGGAAGGCGCAGGCCGAGCATGGCGGCTTCTATGAGGCGCTGGCGCGCGGCATGTTCCGCGCACGCGGGCTGGACGTGAAGATCGTGCCGGGCGGCCCGGATGTGAATGTGCCGCAATTGCTGGCCAATGGCGTGGCAGATTTCGGCATGGGCTCCAACGCCTTCATCGTGCTGAATCTGGTCAAGACGGGCGTGCCGATCCGCGCCGTGATGGCGGTGTTCCAGAAAGACCCGCAGGTTCTGATCAGCCATCCGCGCAAGGATTTGAACAGCCTGGCCGAGATGCGCGGCCGCCCCGTCCTGATCTCGGCCGCGTCCATGACCGCTTTCTGGCCCTGGCTGCGCAGCAAATATGGTTTCAAGGACAACCAGATCCGCCGCTATACGCACAATCTGGCGCCCTTCATCGTCGATCCCAATGCGATCCAGGAAGGCTATCTGACCAGCGAGCCCTTTACGATCGAGCAGCAGGCCAAGTTCAAGCCCAAGGTGTTCCTGCTGGCCGATTACGGCTATCCCGGTTACGCCAACATGGTTCTGACGACGCAGAGATGGATCGACACCAATCCCAGGGTGGTGCAGGCCTTTGTCAGCAGCGCGCGCGAAGGCTGGCTGCTCTATCTGAAGGACCCGTCACAGGGCAATGCGCTGATCAAGCGCGACAATCCCGACATGACCGACGCGATCCTGAAACAGGCGCTGGACAAGATGAAGCAGTACAACCTTGTCATGAGCGGCGACGGCCATGATTTCGGCCTGGGCAGCATGAGCGAGAAGCGCTGGCGCATCTTCCGCGACACGATGGCGGCGGACGGGCTGTATCCGAAGAATCTGGATCACACCAAGGCCTATGACCTGCGCTTCATCCGGCACACCATCCAGAATTTCGGATTCAGCAATTGATCCTGAGCCTGTCCGATGTCTCGCGCCGCTTTCCCAATGGCACGCAGGCGCTGTCGGGGCTTGGCTTCGCCATTGCGGAAGGCAGCTTCGTGTCGCTGCTGGGGCCCAGCGGCTGCGGCAAATCCACGGCGCTGCGGCTGATCGCGGGATTGCTGGAGCCGGACGGCGGCACGATCAGGTGGAACGGAGCCAAACCGGAATTGGGTTTTGTGTTTCAGGAGCCGACCCTGATGCCCTGGGCTACTGCGCTGGCCAATGTGCGCCTGCCGCTGGAGCTGAAGAATCTGCCGCGCGCCGAAGCCGATGCGCGCGCACAGGCCGCCCTGGCGCGGGTGGGGCTGGACGGTTTCGCACAGGCCTATCCCCGCGAACTCAGCGGCGGCATGAAGATGCGCGTGTCCATCGCCCGCGCGCTGGCGGCGCAGCCGAAAGTGCTGCTGATGGACGAGCCTTTCGCCGCGCTGGACGAACCGGCCCGCGCCGCGCTGAATGACGATCTTCTGCGGCTGTGGCGCGAGGATGGCATGACGGTGATCTTTGTCACACATAGCGTGGCGGAGAGCGCCTATCTGTCCCGGCGCGTGCTGGTGATGACACCGCGTCCGGGGCGGATCGCCGCGGATATTGCGCTGCCCGAGGGACCGCGCGACCGGTTGTCGCCGCAGTTTCTGGAGAGCCAGCGCGTGATCGCCGATGCGATGCACAGGCCCGCCTCCCCCGCGCGCGCGGAGCGCGCTGGCGGGGGAGGTGTCTCTGAGCGCGCGAGCGCGAAAGAGACGGAGGGGGAATGAACAGAATCGCAAACATTGCGCTCCCACTGCTTGTAGCTGCGCTGCTGCTTGGCTTCTGGGAATGGAAGGTCGCGCATGACGCCATTCCGGTCTATGTCCTGCCCGCGCCATCGGCCATCGCGCGCGCGCTGGGGGAGAATTTCTCCACCCTGATGGAGTCGCTGGGCACAACCTTGCTGGTGACGTTGCTGGCGTTTCTTTCGGCTTCCATCGCAGCGCTGCTGCTGGCGATCCTGTTTTCCGAAAGCCGCGCCGCGGAGCGCATTTTCTATCCCTATGCCGTCATGTTGCAGGTGACGCCGGTGGTCGCCATCGCGCCCTTTATCCTGTTGTGGATGGGCTATGACCGGGTCACGGCGGCGGAAACGCTGATCGCCGCCATTGTCGCTTTCTTTCCGGTTCTGTCCAACGCGACGCTGGGGCTGCGTTCGGCGGATTTCAACCTGATCGACCTGATGCGCCTGTATGGCGCGTCGCGGTGGCAGATATTGTGGCGGGTGCGGCTGCCCACGGCCCTGCCCTATCTTCTGTCGGGCATGAAGACGGCGGGCGGGCTGGCGCTGATCGGCTCGGTGGTGGCGGAGTTCGTTGCGGGCTCGGGCGCGGCCACGGGGCTGGCCTGGCGCATCATCGAGGCCACCAACCGGCTGGAGATCGCCACCGCCTTTGCCGCGCTGGCGCTGCTGGTGACGATTGGGCTGCTGATATTCTATGCGCTGTCGGCGGTGGAATATCTGTTGCTGCGCCGCTGGCATGAAAGCGCGATCACGCGCGTGCTTTAGTTTTTTTGGTCGCGCGGCCGGACGGAAAACCGGTACGCGCGCGGGTCGCGCGCTACCACTTTTCCTGGCCGACGCTCCTGTTAGTTTTTTTGGTCGCGCGGCCGGACGGAAAACCGGTACGCGCGCGAGTCGCGCGCTACCACTTTTCCTGGCCGACGCTCCTGACGGTCTCGCGCGTCAGGAATCCGCCTGCCAGTCCCACCAGCAGGGCGCCGGCCATGTACCAGGCGGGCGCCATGGCGGATTCGGTCGCATCCATCAGCCCCGAGACCACGAACTGGGTGGTGCCGCCGAACAGCGAGATCGCCACCGCATAGATGATGCCCGCGCCGCCGGAGCGTCCGCCGGGCGGCAGATTTTCGAGCAGGCTGGTCAGTATCGCGGGCGTCGCCAGCGACAGCACCGCCGTCATCAGCGCCGCGCCGCCGAGCAGCGCGAAGGAGGTGCGCGCGCCCGTCATCGCCTCGAAACAGGGAATGACCAGGATCAGCAGCAACAGCAGCGCGCCCAGCATCACGGGCTTGCGGCCCAGACGGTCGCTCAGCCAGCCGCCCAGCGGATTGAACAGCAGGCCGCATAGGCCGCACGCGACGGCCGTGCGGAAACTCTCCGCCTGTGTGAAATTGAAGGAGAACACGCCGAACATGGTGAGATAGCTCAGCACATAGGTGGCGATGGTCGCTCCGGACAGGGTCAGCAATCCCGCCAGCGCGCGTCCCATCTGGGCGGGCGCGGGCTCGGGACCCTGCAGATCGCTTATCGTCCGGGTTTCGGGCAGGCGCAGGCGCAGCCATAGCGCCGCCAGCATCACCAGCGCACCCGCCAGCATGGCGATGCGCCAGCCCCACTCCGTCGCGGCCTGCGGACCCAGCAGATGCGAGGTCATCGCGCCCGCTATCGCGGCCGTCAGTCCCGCGGCCCATTGACCGACGAATTGCAAAGACACGCAGAGACCGCGCCTGTTCGCCGGGGCTGCTTCCATCAGCCAGGCCGAAGCGGGGCCGACTTCGCCGCCCAGCGCGAAACCTTGCACCAGCCGGAACAGGATCGCCGCCACCGGCGCGGCGCCGCCGATCACGGCATGGGACGGCGTCAGCGCCAATCCGACAGTGGCGATGCCCATCAACGACATCGACAACAGAAGCGCGGGCTTGCGCCCCTTGATGTCGCCCATCACCCCGATGACGACACCACCCAGCGGCCGGGTCAGAAATCCGACCCCGAACGTCGCCAGCACCAGCAACAGGCTTTCGCCATCGCCATGACCGGGAAAGAAGGTGGCGCCGATCTGGGGCGCGAAAAAGGCGTAGACCAGGAAATCGTAGAATTCCAAGCCATTGCCGGCCGCAACGCCCCAGAAATGGCGTGCGTCAGGGGTGCGGGCGGGTGGGGGCTGGGGCGGCATGTCGAATCCGTCCGCAAGCTAACACGAACGCATAACAACACATAATATAATGTATTTATTAGAATACTACATATTTCGCATGTTGAAGTCTTGATTTCCCACCGTCAAAATGGGAATAGACCCCCGCCATGGCCACACCCGTCTCTTATATGTTGACCGCGAACCGACTGAAGGACGGCGACGTTCTTTATTGGAAGGCCGACGGCTGGGTCTTGTCGCTGGCGGACGCGGATGTGTTCGCCGATGACGCCGCCGCCAAGGCGGCGCTGGCGGCAGCCCAGAAATATGTCGAGGACAATCAGGTGGTTGCGCCCTACCTGTTCGATGTCCGGACCGAAAATGGCGCGGTTCGCCCGGTGAAGGAGCGCGAGATCATCCGCGCCGCCGGGCCCACCGTCCGGCCCGATACCGGCAAGCAGGCCGTCAAAGGATAGAAGATGGCCGAGCCCAACATGTACCGTTATGACGAGTTCGACGCCCAATTCGTCGCCGAGCGCACCGAACAGTTCCGCGGCCAGGTGGCACGCCGCCTGACAGGCGAGCTGACCGAGGACCAGTTCAAGCCGCTGCGGCTGATGAACGGCCTCTATCTCCAGCTTCACGCCTATATGCTGCGCGTCGCCGTGCCCTATGGCACGCTGTCGTCGCGCCAGATGCGCAAGCTGGCCCATATCGCGCGCAAATATGATCGCGGCTTCGGCCATTTCACCACCCGCACCAACCTTCAGTTCAACTGGATCAAGCTGGTGGATGTGCCCGACATCCTGGCCGAACTGGCTTCGGTGGAAATGCACTGCATCCAGACCAGCGGCAATTGCGTGCGCAACGTCACCGCCGACCAGTTCGCGGGCGCGACACCGGAAGAAATCGAGGACCCGCGCCCGCTGGCGGAAATCATCCGTCAATGGTCGTCGCTGCACCCGGAATTCGTCTTCCTGGCGCGCAAGTTCAAGATCGCGGTGGGCGCTTCGCCGCACGACCGCGCCGCGCTGCAATTCCACGACCTGGCGGTGGAAATCGTCCGCACCGCGCAAGGCCGCGTCGGCTACAAGGTGATCGCGGGCGGCGGCATGGGGCGCACCCCCTATATTGCCCATGTGATGAGCGAATTCGTGGAGCGCGAGGATATTCTCGCCTATCTGGAAGCGGTGCTGCGCGTCTACAACCAGGACAGCCG
>JAFIHO010000048.1 GCA_017849395.1 Hyphomicrobiales bacterium | reverse complement strand
TCGCTGCGATTCACCTGCGCCAGCATCTCCTCGGTTTCGCGGCGGCTGGCGGATGATTGCGGCAGGCCCCAGGAATCCAGGGGCGGGCCGTGATCGGCACCCTGGTCCGGCTCCTCGCCCAGGCCGGAAAGTCCACGCAGGATACGCCGTGTCAGCCATTCACCGACCGACAGGCCCTCGCGCCGTGCTGCCGCGCGCGCGGCTTCCCGCGCTTCGGGCGGGATACCGGCCACATTCCAGGGAAGCTCTGCGCGCATTTCGACTCATCGGGGCCACACGCCCCCTAGCGAAAGTACCGATGGCCAGATTTGGTGTAAAGAAATCGGATGCCGCCAAAGGCTGGATGCGCGCCGCAACGCGATTTCATGCACAGGAGTTTGCGAAGTTCAGCGTCTTGCGCCGCGCCCGCGAATCGTTCCGCGCAGCCTTGCCGGATCGAGCGGCAAGGGCGTGGCCTTTGCGGCGGCGGGGCTGTCGAAACTGGTGACCTTCCCCGGCGGATCGGCATCCTTGCGCTCACCCAGTCCCATGTCGGTGGCGAAAAGCTGGACAACGTAAACCGTGTCGCCATTCAAAGCCGCGCCGACGCCCGTGCGGTTGTAATCGGCGAAGGCGAGATTGTCGCGATGCGGCTTGCTGTCCATCCAGGTCTTGAGAAAGCGCCCCGCGAACTCGTCTACCGTCACGCCGCTCTGCATCGTGTAATGCTGGGCGGCAAGATTTTCGCCCAGCAGACCCTGGAACTGGTCATCGGCCTCCATCAACAGCGAGGCAGCCGTATCGCCATTGGGCGCGGCATGGGCGAGATAATTTTTCTGCGCCATGTCCTCCGCCTTGCGGCGCGCGACGCGCGACAATTCCGGATCGATGGCCAGCGGTTTCGCGGCATTGTCCAGACGGCGGCGCTGTTCCTCGACCAGGATCGCGATGCGCAGTTCCAGCCCCGGCATCTGCGTCTTCGGATCCGCAGGCGAGACAGGTTTTGGCGCCAGGCCCACCCGCTGCTTGATTTCCGCCATGCTCGGCATCTCGGGCATGGACGGCAGGTCGGGAAGCTCCGGCATTTGCGCGCAGCCGGCGAGCATCAGCAAGGCCAGAACTGAACCGAAGCGGCGCACCCGATCAGCCTGGCAGGATTTCGAAAAGGCCGGCCGCGCCCATGCCGCCGCCGATGCACATGGTGACGACGCCCAGCTTTGCCTTGCGGCGGCGGCCTTCCAGCAGCAGGTGTCCCGTCAGTCGCGCGCCCGTCATGCCATAGGGATGACCGATGGAAATCGCGCCGCCATTCACATTCAGCCTGTCCATCGGGATGCCCAGCTTGTCGGTGCAATAGAGCAGTTGCGAGGCAAAGGCTTCGTTAAGCTCCCACAAATCGATATCCGAAACCTTCAGCCCGTGACGGGACAAAAGCCGCGGAACCGCCAGCGCGGGACCGATGCCCATCTCGTCAGGTTCCACGCCCACAACCGCGAAGCCCCTGAAGATGCCGAGCGGCTTCAGGCCCTTTTTCGCGGCGACATCGTCACCCATCACCACCACCGCCGCGCCGCCATCCGCGAATTGCGAGGAATTGCCCGCAGTGATGTACTGACCTTGCGCCACCTGTTGTCCGCCCGCATGTACAGGCTTCAGCGCGGCCAACCCCTCCAGCGTCGTGTCGGGCCGGTTACATTCGTCGCGGCCGACTGTGACATCGACCATGCTTTCCTGACCGGTCGCCTTGTCCAGCTTCTTCATCTTCGTTGCCAGCGGCACGATCTCGTCATTGAAGACGCCAGCCGCCTGCGCCGCCGCCGTGCGTTGCTGGGACAGAAGCGCATACTCGTCCTGCCGCTCGCGGCTGATCTTGTAGCGCTCCGCCACGATCTCCGCCGTTTCGATCATGGTCATCCACAGCGCGGGCTTGACCGCGAGCAAATGCTCCTCGGTGAAATGCTTGAGGTTCACGCCTCCCATCTGCACCAGCGAGATGGATTCCACGCCCGCGCCGACCGCGATGTCGGTGCCCTCAGTCATCACCTGCTGCGCCGCCATGGCGATGGCATTGAGGCCGCTGGAGCAATAGCGATTGATGGTGACGCCCGCCGTCGAAACCGGGCACCCGGCCCAGATCAGCGCCTCGCGCGCGATGTTGTTGCCGGTAGCGCCTTCGGGAAAGCCGCAGCCCATATAGACGTCTTCCACTGCGGCCGGGTCGATCCCCGCCCGCGAAACGGCATGTTTGACGGCATGCCCGCCCAGCACCGCGCCATGGGTGTCGTTGAACCCGCCACGCACCGACTTGGCCAATCCCGTGCGCGCGGTGGAAACGATGACGGCCTGTCTCATGGCGTTCTCCCTGATGGAAGGAACCTACCCTGCCACGGTGCCGGGAGCAAAGTCAGGGGCGGGTCAGCCGCCGTGCGACCATCGCCGGATAGCGCAAGGTGAACAGCACCGCGATGCCCAGCGCTACTGTCCCGATGGCAATGGCGTAATAGTGCGGAAGCGGCAGAAAGGTGGTGGCGGCATCGGTGACGGCCATGACAGCGAAGGCCGACAGCCATACGGCAGACGTTATGTAATTCACCCGCCGGAACAATCCCGGTGGCCAGGTATCCTTGGGACTGGCGTGCGCATATTGCAGCGAGAATGGCCGCCGCAGGATGATCGAGCCCGCCAGCAGGCAGAACAGCGCCAGTTCGGCCAGGAAGCGCACGACCGCCAGATCGAGTCCGGGAACGAGGAAGCCCCGCAGCAGCGCCAGCGATCCGAAGACGAGCAGGTTGCCAATATCCAGCAGCCGCAGGGTGGGGCTTTCCACGAAATCCCGGATCGTAACAACGAACGCAGCGGCGAACGCGAACCAAAGCGCGAAATCGGCCGACAAGCGGGACAAAATAAAAAAACACAAGAAAGGCGCGAAGCCGAGGACGAGATTCACGTGTCGTCCCCCCTCATTCGGAGGCGGCTGCCGGAACGCGCCGTTGCGCGTTCCGGCATATGCTCACTGCGCCGGAGGGCTCTTTTTGAACTTGGCGTAGTCGGCCCACATCTTGGCGATGCGCGGCGTCACCGGCCCGCCGCCCGTGACCTTGCCGAAGGTCGCGATGGCGTCGTCATACTTGTTGAGCGCGACCTGCGTCATGCCCAGCACCATCGGGGTTTCGGAGGCATCGGTGCCGCCGCCCTTGGCCTGCGCCGCCAGCGCTGCCGTCTCGGCTTCCTGGAACATGCCATAGCTGTACAGCGCCTGGGCCAGCTTCACATTGTACTGGCCATTCTGCTTGGGCGCGTCGGCGATCTGCTTGGGCAGGGTCTTCTTGTCCTCAGCCATCTTGGCGGTGGCGTCGGGGAAGCCCGTGCCGCCATGCTCGGCCGCTTGCACCGTGTCGCCATAGAAGGCGAGATGGCTGGAAGTCTGGCCGAAGATATTGGCGTCCTGCGGCGACACTTTCGCGCCGGTGGCGAACATCAGGCGGGCCAGATAGACCGCATCGATATCGCGCAGACCCTTGGTGCCCAGCACGACGTCGATCATCTGGGTCCAGTCTTCGGGATCGCCGAACGCGTTGATGCGCATCATAAGCGCGTCTTCCGCGGCCGCCTCGTTCTTCTGCTTGATGCGCGCCTGGATCAGGAAGTCCAGCGCTTCCTTGGCCGGCCGCTTGCCCGCGGCGGTGTCGGCATCGATCATCGCCTTGGCCTTGTTCGCGGTGGCTTCATAATCGCCGCCGAAATAATAGGCCTGCATGATGATGCCCTGCGTGTGCGCATCCGGCGGCGGGGTCATGCCTTCGAGCTGCTTCGCATAATTCATCGCCTTGTCGTAATGCTTGGCGTTCAGGGCCAGGACCATGCCGTTGCGCAACATGCCGGGCTTCTGTTCGGCGGGCATGTCCGCATATTCTGCGGCGGCTTCGGCGGCGGCAGCAGCGGCCTCGATATTCTTCAGGCCCAGCTGTGCCTGCAGCATGTACTGGTTAATGACGAAATCGTCATAGGGCTTCTTGCTCGATACGCCCTGTGCTTTCTGGACCGCTTCGACGGCGGCCTGGAAGTCCTTCGCGTCAAGCGCCTTCTTGGCGTCCTGCAGGCTCTTGCCCACCGCCGGCGTGATGCTGGGCGCGCGCTGCGCCAGCGCGGGCGCCATGGTCATGGCGGAGGTAGCCAGAAGAGCCGCGACGAACGCGGCACGGATAGTTGTACGGGTCATCAAGATTCCTTTGTCGTTGGTCGCTTCGGCCTAGCCGGCGCTCCTGGTTCTGGTTGCTCCGGCTCTCGCCGACGCTCCCGGCGCGGCAGCAACTCGTGCCGCAAAGAAGGCCCCTCGGATTGGCGTAGTTTAAGGGTGTTTGCAACATTACTGTGGCCGCCGGGCGTTTCCAATAAGGCGGTCTGTATTCGTTGTAACGAAGCTTCTCATGCTGCGGTGCAGCGAAGTTCCGCAGCGGAATCGTAAACAGCTTCTTTACCGTGCAATGTCAGGTTGAGAGACGGGGATTCCCGCGTCCGAAAGCGCTGATGCCGCAACAGCTTTTCCAAATCAACGGCAAGACCGCCTTTGTCTCCGCCGCCAGGGGCCATCTCGGCCGGGCCATGACTCGTGCCCTGGCGGGGGCGGGTGCGCACGTCGTCATCAATGGCCGCGACGATAGGGCGCTGGCCGCTTATGAGTCCGAACTGAGGGGCGAAGGTTTCTCGATCGAGCGCGCCGCCTTCGACGTTGGCGACCTCGCGGCGGCGCGCAACTTCTTCGCCGCCCGGCCCCGGCTGGACATCCTGGTCAACAATGCCGTGTCGATGCAGGTGAAACCCTTTGCTGCTCTGCGTGGCGAGGATTTCGAGCAGACCTATCGCAGCAGCGTCGCCGCCGCCTTCGAATCGGTACGCGCCGCGCTGCCCGCGCTGAAGGCCGCCGCGGCGGCTGCGGGCGAGGCCAGCGTCATCAACATTGCCTCCATGTATGGAACGGTATCGCCCGATGCGCGTCTCTATGCCGATCCCGGCCAGCAGAGCCCGTTTCACTATGGTCCCGCCAAGGCGGGTCTCATCCAGTTGACCCGCCATCTTGCTGCCGAATTGGGACCACACAAGATTCGCGTGAACGCGCTGGCGCCCGGACCCTTTCCCGCGCGCATCGCGGACGCAGCATTCGGTGAGCGGCTCGCGGCGCGCACGATGCTGGGACGGCTGGGCAAGGCGGAGGAGATCGCCGGGCCGCTGCTCTTCCTGGCGTCGCCCGCCGCCGGCTATATGACCGGTGCGGTCCTTGCCGTGGATGGTGGCTGGACCGCCTGGTAGGCTAAGGTTTGTCCGATGGCGTTTCTCTCCTCCTTCCGCATCGGACAACAGACGGTCTATCCCCAGGACCTTCAGGACCGGCTGCGCGAATTTCCGCTGTTCGACAATGTCGGCGACGCGGCGCTGAGAAGCATCCTCAATGAGGCGAACTGGTTCGGCCTGCCGGGCGGCACCCTGTTGGAGCGTGACGGCGAGAATGATGCCGCCCTGTTCCTGGTGGTGACCGGATGCCTGGGCGTGTTCGTGTCGGATGCCCAGGGTCAGCGCAAGCTGGCGGCGCAGGCCTTTGCGGGCGAGACGGTGGGCGAGATGTCGCTCATCTCCGGCGGCCAGGATCATTCCGCGCAGCTTGTGGCGCTGCGCGACACCGAGATTCTGCGCATCAGCCCGGACGGCTTCGAAGCGCTGATAAGCCGCCATCCCCGGGTGATGGTGAACCTGATGCGCCAGACGGTGAAGCGGCTGAAATTCGCCACCAAGGGGATGGGCGATGCCAAGCCGCGGACCTTCGCCATCGTGCCGCTGCAGGATGGACTGCAGGACATGCACATCGCGCGCCGGCTGGCCCAGGCGCTGTCCGACATGGGAATTCGCGCCGGCGTGCTGGATTCGCTGGCCGCCGACCAGTCCGCCGACTGGTTCGCCAATTTCGAGACGGCGCATGACTTGGTGTTCTATCGCGGGGACGCGCCCGAAAGCGGCTGGACGCATCAATGCCTGCGCCAGGCCGACCGCATCTATCTGCTGGCCCGCACCGACCGGCCGCTGCCTCTGCGTCCCTTGGATCTGCCCGCCTTCAAGGAGCGCGCCAGCGGTGCGCCGGAACTGCTCCTCTTGCACCCGCAGGGCGACGATGCGCGTCTGCCGCAACATTTCTCCCAGCGGGCCGGTTTGTTCTCGCACCATCATCACCTGCGCGCGGGTGACAATCGCGACATCCAGCGCGTTGCGCGCTTCATCGCGGGCCGCGCGGTGGGGTTGGTGCTGGCAGGCGGCGGCGCGCGGGGCTTCGCCCATATCGGCATCATCCGTGCGCTGACCGAGGCTGGCGTGCCGTTCGATCATCTGGGCGGCACCTCGATGGGCGCGGTGATCGCGGCGGGCATCGCACATGAATGGGATGTGCAGGAACTGACCCAGCGCATGCGCGCGGTGTTCGTCGATCACAATCCGCTCAACGATTTCACCCTGCCGCTGATCGCGCTGGTCAAGGGCGCCAAGGCGTCCGGCATGTTGCGGCGCAATTTCGGCGAGGCCTGTATCGAGGAACTGCCGCTCCCTTTTTTCGCCGTGTCATCGGATCTGACGACCGGGCGCATCCATGTCCATCGCGAAGGCGCGCTGTGGCGGGCGCTGCGCGCCAGCGTCGCGCTGCCGGGCATCCTGCCGCCCGTAACCCATCACGGGCATCTGCTTGTCGATGGCGGCGTGATGAACAATCTGCCGGTGGATGTGATGCGTGTGCGTGGCGCGGGCCCCATTATCGCCTGCGATGTTCAGGGCGAAATCGATTTGAAGGCCGCTGACGAACGCTATGGCGAACGGCCCTGGTGGTGGCTCCTGGGGCAGCGGATGCGCGGCACGCCCTCGATCATCTCCATCCTGATGCGCTCGGGCACCGTGGGATCGGAAGCCCAGCGCCGCATCGTTCGCGAACAGGCCGATTACCTGATCGAGCCGCCGATGCTGGGCATCGGCCTGCGCGACTGGAAACGGTTCGATGACGCGATCCGCGACGGTTACGACACGGCCCGCGCCACCATCGAAAAGAATGGCCTGCCGTTGCTGCGCCGCGAAGGCGAGGTGGCGCTGAGCGCCCCGCGCCCGATGGTGGTGAGTTAGTATCCATGTACTCCATGCTCGATGAGAATGCCGATACGCTCGACGAGCAGGAGAAAAAGGTTATCGAGTCCATTCGCAAGCATGGCTGGTTTGGCCACCATGTCATGGCCGAGGATGCGCTGCCAGGTTTTAGTTACACCACAGGCTTCTCGACATCGCTGGGACAACCGGAAGTGATTGGTTTCTCGCTAGGCCAGCACGCGCACGATATTCTATGGGAAATCTATAACGCCATGACAGCGGGCAAATTTTTCCCCATCGGTGAACGATGCGACAAGGTCCTGGCGAGCCATGATGTCATGTTTCTGCCCGTGAGCAGCAAGTATTACCGAGATCATCTGGGCTGGAACATCTGGTATTATGGCGGCGAGAATTTTGATTGCTTCCAACTTGTTCTGCCGGACAAGGAGAACCGCTTTCCGTGGGAAGCTGGCGTGGAAACTTGGGCGGTTGAGGGGCAGCCCGATCTGACTGCGGGGAATTGGGCGGGCCGCAAGGCTTCTCACTGACTAACTTTCACAACCGGCGGCAGGTCGGCAAAAGCCGGCGCGCGTTTTTCCGCCTTGGCCGCCATCGCCTCCATCACCTCGGCGGGACTCAGCATCGCGGCCTGCCAAGCCGCCGCCTGTTCAAGCGTTTCCATGGTGGAATGATCGCGGCCATATTCGAGCACGCGTTTGGCCCCCGCCGCGGCGCGCGGCGATTTGGACGCAATCTCCCGCGCCACTTCCGTCACATGCGCCGACAGGGTCGTCGCGTCCGGCAGCACCGCATTGACCAGCCCCAGGCGCAGCGCCTCCGATGCGGGCAATCTGCGGCCGGTAAAGGCCATCTCGCGCACCATCCCCTCCGGCATCAGACGCGTCAGCCGCGGAAAGGTGCCGCAATCGGCCAGCATGGCGAGGTTGGTTTCCTGGATCACGAAGAACGCATCCGCCGTGGCGTAGCGGCAGTCGCAAGCGGCGATCAGGTCCACCCCGCCGCCGATGCAGCCGCCCTGAATCCCCGCCAGCACCGGCACGCGCGCTTCGGCAAGAGCGTTGAAACTGTCCTGCAATGTCCGGATCATCCCGCGCAGCCGCGCCCGCTGTGGCTCCCCGCCGCCTGCGAAGCCTGCGAACACCGACAAATCCATGCCACTGGTGAAATGCTTGCCGGTGGCGGTAATCACGATCACCCGCGCCTTCGCGCTGCGGTCGATATCTCGCACCGCCAGCGGCAATTCCCGCCAGAAATCCATGGTCATGCTGTTATGGGCCTCGGGCCGGTCCAGCACGATATGCGCGATGCCATCCGCGATTTGCAGCGAGAAGGTCGTCATGCGGTCCTTTCATCCGGCACGTGACGCCGGGGCAACTTGGTGTTAACCGGATCATATCGCTTGGGATCGGTTGGGCAAAATTTTGACGCAACTATGTGATTTCTTGCGCCGTCTCACCGGCAAGGATGCTGATGCCCATAGACTATGATGACATGATGCAATCCGGCGCGACCGGCCTGCGTTCGCGCTACGACGAAAAAGACGTGATGCTCTATGCTCTGGGCGTGGGCTTCATGCGCGACCCGCTGGACGAGAACGAACTGCCCTTCGTTTATGAGCAAAATCTGAAGGTCGAGCCTACCTTCGCCAGCGCCCTGCCGCGCGGCGCCGCCCCCATCGAAAACCAGCGCAATGCCACCAAGTCCAGCATCAACCTGATGCTTGTGGTCGATGGCGAGCGTCACATCACGTTCCACAAGCCCTTGCCGGTCGCCGCGGACCTCATCGCCGACGAACGCACCATCGGCGTCTATGACAAGGGCCGCGACCATGGCGCGGTGGTTGTCTCCGAACGCCAGGTGCGCGACTTCGCCACCAACGAGAAGCTGTTCACCATCACCTCGTCGCTGTTCGCGCGCGGCGATGGCGGCTTCGGCGGTCCCTCCCATGGCGGACCGGAGCCGCATCCCATTCCCGATCGCGCGCCCGACCTGATCCGCGAATGCGACACGCGCCCCGACCAGGCCTTTCTCTATGCGTTGTCGGGCGACCGCAATCCGCTGCATCGCGATCCGGCTTTCGCGAAGATGGTGGGCTTCCCGCGCCCCATCCTGCACGGCCTGTGCTCCTTCGGCACCGCCTGCCGCGCCATCCTGTCCACCATCGGCAAGTACCAGCCGGAACGGATAAAAGAATTCGCGGTGCGTTTCTCCAAGCCGGTCTTTCCCGGCGAGACCATCGTAACCCATATCTGGGCGGATGGCGGCACGATATCCTTCCGCGCCTTCGTGAAGGAGCGCGAGGGCGTGATGGTGCTCAACAAAGGGCTGTGCGTGCTTGGCGATTGAAGACCCGATAGAAGCCGCCGAAGACCTGATCGCCTCGGGCCGCGCGGCGCAGGCCGCCGCCGATCTGCGCGCACGCCTGGCGGCAGGGCGGGGCGGCCTTCTGGCGCGGTTGACTCTCGTCAAGGCGCTGCTGGCATCGGGCGATGTATCCGGTGCGATCCTGGAAGCGCGCGAAGCGGCATCGCTCAACCCCGGTATCGCGCTAGCACAGGTAGCGCTGGGCGAGGCGCTGCTGGCGGCAGAGGCGCTGCCCACCGCCATCGCCGAACTCCAGTGCGCCCTACGACTCGATCCGGATGACGCGCGCGCCCGCAAACTGATCGCCACCGCCTGGCTGAAGGCGGGCGAGGCGGACAAGGCGCTTGAAATTCTTCGGGCGCTCGATCCGTCTGCGGATATCGAACATATGATCGAAACCGCCGAAGCGATGCGTGTCGCGCAGCGTTCCGATCCCGGTTATGTGCGCCACCTGTTCGACCAGTTCTCCGCCGACTACGACAACCGCATGATCACGCACCTTCACTATGCCGCGCCGCAGATTTTGCGCGCGCTGGCCGATCTGGTGATGGCGGGGCGGGACAATCTCGCCATTCTGGATCTGGGCTGTGGCACCGGCCTGGCGGGCGCGGCGTTCAGCTCGCTCGCCTCGCGGCTGGATGGCGTCGACCTCTCGCCCGCCATGATCGAAAAGGCACGGGCGCATGGCATCTATGACTCGCTCGCCGTCGCAGACCTGGAAAGCGCTCTTGCGGCGGACGGCCCGGCCTATGATCTCATCCTGGCCGCCGACACGC
>JAFIHO010000004.1 GCA_017849395.1 Hyphomicrobiales bacterium | reverse complement strand
CGCGCCTTCGATCCGGACCCCATGCCTGGGCCTTGGCAACCGGGCAGCGGGATCGCGCCGGATGCGGAGACCGGCAAGGGCGTGACGCTGGGGCCAGGCGTGGTTATCGGTCCGGGCGTGGAGATCGGGGAAGACTGCGCCATCGGTCCCAATGCCGTGATCGGCGCGGGCGTCGCTATCGGGCGCAACTGCGAGGTCGGTGCGAATGCCTCCATCAGTCATGCCTATATCGGGGACGGCGTGGTGATCCTGCCGGGGGCGCGGATCGGGCAGCCGGGTTTCGGCTTTGCGTCGTCCGAGGAGGGGCATGTGAGGATCGGCCAGCTTGGGCGGGTCATCATCCAGGACCGGGTGGAAATCGGTGCGGGCACCACGATCGACCGCGGCGCGCTGGGCGACACGGTGATCGGCGAAGGAACCAAGATCGATAATCTGGTCCAGATCGGCCATAACGTGGAAATCGGCCGCCATTGCGTGCTGGTGTCCCAGGTCGGCATCGCGGGCAGCAGCGTGATCGAGGATTTCGTTGTGCTGGGCGGGCAGGTGGGTATTGCCGACCATGTGCATATCGGGGCCGGCGCCCGCTTGGCGGCGCGGACGGCCTGTGTGTCCGGCCAGCAGGTCGAGGGCGGACGGGATTATGGCGGCGTTCCGGCAAAGCCTGTAAGAGAGTGGCAGCGGGAGATTCACGCGGTGAAGCGCCTGGCGGCGCGCCGCAAGCAGGACGAGCATGGCTGATTCACCTGTGCTGGATGTCGAGCAGATCAAGACTCTGCTGCCGCACCGCGCGCCCTTCCTGTTCGTGGAAAAATTGTCGGACATCGTGCCCAATGAAAGCGCGACCGGCTGGAAGGCCGTCAGCTTCAACGAGCCGCATTTCCTGGGCCACTTCCCGGACTATGCGGTGATGCCGGGCGTTCTGATCGTGGAAGCGATGGCGCAGGCGGCGGGCGCGCTGGTGGTTTATTCGATGGAAAAGCCCAGCCCGAACCGCAAGGTGTTCTTCATGACCATCGAGAAGGCGCGCTTCCGCAAGCCGGTGCGGCCGGGCGATCTGCTGCGCATGCCGGTGAAGGCGCTGCGGCGGCGCGGGCCGGTGTGGCGTTTCGAGGGCCAGGCCTTTGTGGGCGGCGATCTGTGCGCCGAAGCCGAGTTCAGCGCGATGATTCAGGATGGCGATGGCGATTCATCCAACAGCGCTGGTTGAGGACGGCGCGGTCCTTGGGGCCGGTGTCGAGATCGGACCTTTCTGTCATGTCGGCCCGCGCGTGACGCTGGGCGAGGGCGTGCGGCTGAAATCGCATGTGTCGGTGACGGGCGTCACCAGCCTGGGCAGGGAATGCGTCGTCTATCCCGGTGCGATGCTGGGCGGCGATGGGCAGATACGCGGCAATGATTTTGCCGATGGGCGGCTGGAGATTGGCGAGGGCTGCGTGCTGCGCGAGATGGTCAGCATGAATGTGGGCAGCCGCAAGGGCGGCGGGGTCACAACCATCGGGCCGCGCGGTTATTTCATGGCCAATAGCCATGTCGGCCATGACTGCCATGTGGGCGAGGGCGTGACTTTCGCCAATTCGGTGGCGCTGGGCGGGCATAGCGAGATCGGCGATGGCGTGATCTTTGGCGGATTGTCGGCGGTGCAGCAATTCTGCCGCGTGGGCAAGGGCGCCATGGTGGGCGGCATCACGGGCGTCAATCGTGATGTGATCCCCTATGCGATGGCGTTTGGCGATCATGTCGAACTGGCGGGTTTGAACCTGATCGGGCTGAAGCGGCGCGGGCTGTCGCGTGACACGATCAACGCCATGCGCGCGACGTTCCGGCATGTGTTTTACGGCAAGGGCGGATCGATCGAGGACCGGGCGCGGGAAGCAAAGGCGCGCTGGGCGGTGAAAGAGGTGAACGAGATCGCCGATTTCGTGCTGGCGGATGCCAAGCAGAAGCTGGCCCTGGCGCGCCGTCGCGGCGGCGATGAGTAATACATTAGGCATTATCGCGGGTGGCGGCGACCTGCCGCGCGCCGTGGCGGAGAGCGCGCGCGAGGCGGGGCGCGGCGTGTTCGTGGTGGCGCTGCGGGGCTGCATGACCGAGGAATGGGCCAGCGGTTTCGCGCATGAATGGGTGTCGCTGGGCGAGCCGGGCCGCGCCTTCAAGGCGCTGAAGGGCGCCAGTGTCGGCGATGTGTTGCTGGCGGGCCGCGTGGATCGCCCGAAATTCTCCGAACTGAGGCTGGACGCGAAAGGCGTGATGGTGCTGCCCAAGGTGGTGGCGGCGGCGCGCAAGGGCGACGACGCGCTGCTGCGCTTCATGGTCGGGCTGTTCGAGCAGGAAGGTTTTCGCGCCGTCAGCGTTGCCGATGCCGCGCCGGGATTGATCTGTGGCGAGGGCGCTTTGGGGCGGCTGACGCCCAATGACGATCACAGGGCCGATATCGCCCAGGCGTTCGGCGTGGTGCGGGCGCTGGGCGCGCTGGATGTGGGACAGGCGGCGGCGGTGTGCGAAGGACTGACGCTGGCGGTTGAAGCGGCGGAAGGCACGGACGCGATGATCGCGCGTATCGGAACCTTGCGGCCCAATCTGCGCGGCACGCCCGATGCGAAGCGCGGCGTGCTGGTGAAGGCGCTGAAGCCCACCCAGGATGCCAAGACCGACATGCCGGTGATTGGTGTATCGACGGTTCGCAATGCCTGCGCCGCGGGACTGGCGGGAATCGCGCTGGAGGCGGGCAAGTCGCTGATCGTGGACAAGCGCGCCGTGGCGGCGGAGGCCGACAAGCTGGGCCTGTTTGTCGTGGGCGTGGTGCCGTGACGCCTGCGGCTGCGTCAGTGGGCGCGCCAACGACAATCATGCTGGTTTGCGGCGAGCCGTCCGGCGATCTGCTGGGCGGGCAGCTGATGGCGGGGTTGAAGGCGCTCGATCCCGACGTGAAGATTGTCGGGGTCGGCGGCGCTTCGATGACGCGCCAGGGTTTGCAAAGCCTGTTCTCGCTGGCTGCAACCGCCGTCGTGGGACTGCGCGAAGAGGGGCCCGCCATTCCGCGCATCCTGGCGCGGGTGCGGCAGGCCACCGACGACGCGCTGGCG
>JAFIHO010000047.1 GCA_017849395.1 Hyphomicrobiales bacterium | reverse complement strand
CGAAGATGTCCCCATTGCCGCGCACCGCCAGATGGCGCGCGCCGGTCAGGCCGTCGGCCACCACCTGGGCGTGAAAACCGGACGGCAGGATCAGACCATCCGGCTCCTCCGCCAGGACAGGCGCGCCCGCAAGAGTCACGGCAAAAGCTAGCCCTAGCGTACGATTCATACGGATCCCCTGATTGTTCCCTCGTGCGCCAAGCGTTAACCGGACAGGGGTGCGGACGCAACTGCGCCGCGGCGCGATTCCAGGGGGCGACAGGGACTAGATGACGTTGGCCTGGGCCTGCTTCACCGCATAGTCGGCGGCGCGGGCGGTCAGCGCCATGAAGGTCAGGGAGGGGTTGACGCAGCTGGTCGAGGCCATGTGCGAACCGTCCGTCACGAACAGGTTGGCCGCGTCATGCGCCTGACTCCAGCGGTTCACCACGGAGGCGTTCGGATCGTCGCCCATGCAGGCGCCGCCCATTTCATGGATCGCATCCCCCGGGACATGGTCGTCCTCGCGCGAGCCGACATTGATCAGGCCCGCGGCGCGCATCATCGCTTCGCCTTGCCGCGCCGCGTCCTTCATCATCCGGGTTTCATTATCACGGAACGTGACATTGAACACGATCAGCGGCACACCGAAGCGGTCGGTCTTTGTCGGATGCAGCGTGAGGGTGTTGTCCTTGTATGGCAGACATTCGGCGAAGGCATTGAACTGGATGGTCCAGGGCCCGTACTGGCGCAGGCCATCCTTCATCGCTGCGCCGAAGCCGACGGGAGCGGCGGGGACGCGCCCGGCCGAACCCTGCATCCCGTAGCCGCGCACGAAATCCGCATCCGCGTCCTGGCCATTCAAATTGCGGAAACGGGGAATATAGACCCCGACCGGGCGGCGGCCATAGGTGATGAACTGGTCGAGAGAGCGGTCAGGCACCGTGCCCCAGAAATGGGTACGCATCACATGGTCCATGATGTAGCGGCCCAGAACCCCGCTGGAATCCGCAAAAGAACGGCCTGTGTCCGCGCGTTTGGAGTTCAGGAGAATCTGCGTCGATGCCATTGCGGAGGCGCACAGGAACACGATGCGCGAACGATGCACGCGCGCTTCCATCGTGTTGGCGTCGATGGTGCGCACGCCGGTAACGCGCTTCGTCGCCGGATCATATTCCAGGCTCGTCACCACCTGATCCGACAGCAGCGTCAGGTTTCCGGTCTTGCGCGCGGCGGGCAAGGTCACGGACTGTGTAGAGAAATAAGCGCCGAAGGAGCAGCCCCGCTCGCATTGCGCGCGGCGCTGGCAGCGGGAGCGGCCCTGTTCCGGCTTGTCTTCCGTCATGTTGGCGCAGCGGCCATGGATCAGCTTGCGATCCGGCATCGCCTTTTCCAACCGTTCCTTGACCCAGATTTCCGCGGCGTTCATCGGATGCGGCGGCTGGAATTCGCTGTCCGGAAGGTGCGGCAGGTTTTCCCTGGAGCCGGAGATGCCCGCATATTTCTCGACATAGGAATACCAGGGCGCGATCTCGTCATAGGTGATCGGCCAGGGCGACCCATGACCATCGCGCTTGTTGGCGTCGAAATCGAGTTGGCTCCAGCGCAGGGTGACGCGGCTCCAGATCAATGATTTGCCGCCAACCTGCGCGGGACGCACCCAACGGAAAGGGGTGCTTCCCTCGAAGTCGAAGGGATTAAGCCGGTCATTGTTGAAAAAATGCGTGCGGTCGGTGCGGTCCGCGCCGCCCCATTTGGAAAGGAAATGGTCGCGCGCCACTTCGGCCGGCGGAAGAGTGCCGCGATAAGGCAGCCGCCAGGGTCCCTTGCCTTCGGTGATGTAATCCTTGCGATGCTCGACCATGCGTCCGCGTTCGAGCATCAGCACTTTCATGCCCTTCTCGCACAACTCCTTCGCGGCCCAGCCGCCGCTGACGCCGGAGCCGATGACGATCGCGTCAAAGTCGTAAGATGGCATGCGATTTCCAATCAGGAGGAAAAGATGCGCCGGACGCTGGCATAGGGATATGAGCCATCGAAACGGCCGGGCACGGGGAGATAGACACGCTCCTGCGTGGCGCCGATTTCCGAAGTGTAATAGCCGAGGATCACCAATTGACGGCACTGTTCGAAGAAATTGTCCGCCAGGCCGGGAATCTTGCGGTTCATGGCGGCGGTTAGCGCCTCATCCTGCTGTTGCGGCGTGGCGGCGGCGAACGGCTTTTTGTGCCGCGCCAGGATATAGCCGTCGAGCGTATCGAGCCCCTTCATGAAGGCGACGCGGTCGGCCTCCTGATACCAGTCCACCATCATCATCTCGATGAAGGCTGGAACACCAGCCGCGATGGCGCCCGGCGTGTCGGTCTTAGGAATGATGCGGTCGCTGAGCGCGGTCAACGTATCGCGTTCCTCGGCCATGAAGACACGGCGCGATGCCTCAAAGCCCGGACCGGCCGGGGCTTCGGCCGCAAGCGCGCGCGCAAGGGGGGCTACGATATCCGCGCCCAACAGGGCGCTGAATCCCGCAATGAGACTGCGGCGATCCGCTATCAGCATGGTTCCGTCTCCGCCCCCAGGCAGGTACGGGTTCCGTAGACCCTGTACCGTAGGCGGCCAAAGTAACATGGCCGCGCCGGGTTTGAAAACGCGCTGCGATTACTTCTTTGTCCAGTTCCCGGACAACGGCTTGAAATATTCGCCGGACGGCAGCTTGGAGATAAGCTGGGCACCGGTGGCCTGGCCCGCCGCATCGCGGGTGACGCCGGACTTGGCCGCCGTCTGGGCATAGACATCGGCGCGCGCGGCGTTGATCGCATTGACCGCCGCCGTGATGGCGGGCGAGGCCGAGCCACTGACGAAGCCAAGATAGCCGGTGGCTTCCTCGCCCACCGAACCTGCAGCCTTGGCCGCGTCCACCGTCGCCTTGTCGGCTGCCAGATCGGCGAAGGCGGGCTGGGCCATCGTCACCATCAGCGCCAGCAGCGCGGCGGACTTTGCTTTTGCGAAGATGCTCATCGGACGTCCTTCACCTCAGGTCAGAAGAGATCGGGATTTTGCTGGATCGCGTTCTGGACTTCCTTGTCCAGCCGCACCCGCACATCGGCGTCCAGCTTTGCATAGATGTTGATCGGCGCGACTTCGACCCGGATGGTCGGCGTGCAGGCCGACAGCAGAGCCGCAGCGGAAACTGCCAGTATCGCTGTCCTTGTCATGGAATCTCCTAGGGCGCGCCAAGCGACTTTGACCATGCCTCGGCATAGGACTTCAAGAGTTCGTCAAAATTAAGGGATGTGTCCAGGGTCAGGTCGATGGGCGTGCCGCTGGGCAGCGCGATCGGTTTTTGCATGACCGTCCCATTAAGGATGTCACCGAACTGGATTTCCGCCTGTTGCGGCTTGGGCGGATCGCTGCGGCCCTTGATATGAAAGACAATCTGCAGACGCCCTGCCGCTACGGAATTTACCTCGGCGCTCAGGCTGTCGAACGCCAGATATTCCAGCGCCTGATAGGCCAGATCCTGCACGGAATTGGCGGTCAGCGCGGCTTCGCCCCACACGGAGCGCTCCAGCGAGATGCGTCCGGGGCCATCGGAGGCGAGCCGGCCATTGGTGATGCGGAATCCCTCCGGCCCGACGGCGAAGGGAATGTTGCCCGTGACCTTGCCTTCCAGCCTTATTTTGCTGCCCAGGTTGGTCGCGGTGACAAGCGGCGCCAGCGCGATGCCCTCGAGCCGCGCCGCGCCATTTATCTGACGCGGGCCGGTGAGGTTGACCGTCAGCGCGCCCAGGCTTGCGCTGCCTTCAGCGATGCCGGTTTTCGCGGCTTCAATACGCACCACCTCCGGACTGAAGGATAGGTCAAGCGCAACCCCGGTGAAGGGCAATGTCCAGTCGATGCGCGAGATGACGATATGCTGGCCCGGCGCGGTCCTGGGCGGCAGCAGTGAGGTCAGCGCGATATTCGCATCCACCGCATGGGCTGTTCCCAGCGGCGTCAGAAAGTCCAGCTTGTCGATAGCCAGCGTGCCGTTGCTGTCTATGCCGGCGCGCGTCCATGTAACGGTTCCGTCGAACCGCGCGGTACCTTGCGCCTGTTTGACGGGACCAAGCAGCGGCGAAAGCATGGCGGGCTGCAGCTTGTCCGGCGCGAATTGCAGACGCGGGGCCGCGATCTTGGCCTCCCCGCTGCCGGTATCCATGGTGTGCGTGAATGTTGCGGTTCCCAGCGTGACGCCATCAGGTTGGGACGCGGTAAAGCGTCCCCGCCAGATGCCGGACGCCAATGTGATATCGCCTATGCCGGCCAGCGGATTGAAGCGGGATGCGGGCGCCTTGTCGGTCAGACGCGCGGCGGTGACGGCGATGCTTCCACCGAAATCACTCCCCTTGCCTTTGAATGCGATGCGTCCCGCGCCTTTGTCCAGCCGCGAGGTCGCCAGCGGCAGCGTCATCGCCGCATCGCGCGCCACGGCATTGAACGTCCAGCCCGACGCATCGGCGGCAAGAAGATCATTGCCATCCGTGGAACAGATGAGGCCGCTGATGTCACGCGCAAGGTCGCTGTCGCCGGGATGGAACGCGGCCAGCGCCATGCGCGCGCAACCTTCGGGCTGAAAGCGCATCCGACCCTGTCGGGACGTTAATCTGCCCTTCGCAGCGAGATCGCCACCGCGCAGCATGTCGTAGTCGCCCCGGATGCGGAAATTCATGCTGCTTTCGATGCCATCGTTGATTGCGCGGGCGGTCCCACTCCAGGTAAGGCCGGGCAAGCCGCCGCCCCGAAGCGCCATATCCGCGTCGAGAATCCAGGACGGCGCCAATGGGTCACGCAGGCGCGCCGAGACTTTCAGCAGACCGCCGCGCGCGCCCTGGAGAGTCGCGGCCGGAATGGTCAACTGGGAATCCCTGGAATCGGTGCGCAACTCTCCTTCCAGGGCTAGCACGAGACGGTCGAGATTGCCGCGGAACGCGTTGGCCAGCTTGCGGTCGCGCAGCAGGATGGGAAGTCTGGCGAGCAGCGCGCGTGTGTCGAACCCAGCTTCCGCGTTGAGGCGCAAAGCGGCATTGCCTGTGGGACGGCCGTGGGACGGAAATGTCACACGCAGAAAGTCGATGATGGCGTCGAACTTCGGGGCGGCGGCGTCAATGCCCGCACCGCGCAGACCCTGGGCGGCGAAATCCAGCCGGGCGGAGCGGCTGGCGAAATTGCGGGCCTGAAGGTCAAACGACACGCTGTCGGCAATGGCGCGCGCGGTCATGGCCTCGGCTTCCATCACGGAATATTTGACATCGCCCGCAACATCCAGATGAACGGATGATGCCGTCGCCGCCTTGCGCGCCATGTCCACATGTACTGCATCGGCGGCAAGCCGCGCTATGATCTGCGGTGCATCCGCTGTTGCGGTCCTGATCGCGCCGCGGAATTCCGCCGTGGCATTATAGGCGCCTTCGAACTGGCTCAGTTTCAGGCTGGCAGAGGCGATGCGGGCCGTCACGCCCGAATGCGCGACCGTGCCCGGCCGCGCCGTCAGAGATAACGACACCGGCAGGTTCTTCACCAGCCGCACGTCGCCCGACAGGTCAAGCGTGCCGCCCGGCGTCGCCAGGATCGCGCGCAGATGCGAGAGCGACACCGCAAGATCGTTCGCCACGAAGCGCGACCGCCCGCTGCTGGGGAGGGAGTCGATCCAGCGTTGCAGGGTCGGGAGCGAGACCTTGCCGCTTTCGTCGATGCGCGCCCGCACCACCGGATTGACCAGCCGTACCGCCACGACGCGCGGCGTCCAGGACAGCGGATCGAACTGGACTTCCACGCGCTCGGCGGAGAAATCCGGCGCGCCCTTCGGCCCCAGGACGACACGGCCGGACGCGCCCGAATAGCCCATTGCGCCGATCTCGATCGAGGACGCGATGCCCTGGCTGCGGAAATAGGCTTGTGCCACTTCCGCCGCCAGCCGCGCGCGCGCAAGCCACAGGCCGACAGCCACCAGGAGCAGCGCCGCAAGGATGCAAAGCAGGATCACGCCGGAACGGCGCAACAGGGTCATGGGCGAACGATGCTACATCCCGGCTGGGATTAAAACCCGGCGGGTTTCAGCCCGCCCATGCGCTGGCGATATGGAACGTTATGTAGGATGCGATATAGGCCAGCGCCATCATGTAGCCGAACATCACGCTGGGCCACAGCCAGCCGCCTGTCTCGCGCCGGACCACCGCCAGGGTGGACAGGCATTGTGGCGCGAACACATACCAGGCGAGAAAGGACAGCGCGGCAGCCAGCGGCCATTGCGCCGCCAAGGTGGCGCCCAGGGTTCCCTCCCCGATCTCGCCCGATACGGCATAGACGGTGCCGAGCGCGCCAACCGCGACTTCGCGCGCCGCCATGCCGGGAATCAGCGCCACCACCATCTGCCAGGAGAAGCCGATGGGCGCAAACAGCGGATGCAGGAAGCGTCCCAGCATGCCCGCGAAACTGTAGTCGATGGCGGGACCGGTCGCGCCCGCGGGTGCGTTGGGGAAGGTGGAGAGGAACCACACCAGCACCATCAGCGAAAGGATGGTGGTGCCCGCGCGGCGCAGGAACACCTGGCCCCGCGTGTAGACACCGCGCAGCACATTCTTCGGGTCAGGCATCTTGTAAGCGGGGAGTTCGATCAGGAAGGGTTCCGAAGCGCTGCGCCACAAAAGCTTGCGCACGATGAAGGCCACGATCAGCGCGCTGGAAATGCCTGCCGCGTAGAGACCGAACATCACCAGTCCCTGCAAATTTGCGAAGCCCCACACCTGGCGGTCGGGAATGAAGGCCGCGATGATGAGGGTATAGACCGGAATGCGCGCCGAGCAGGTGGTGAGCGGTGCGACCAGGATGGTGGTGATACGATCGCGCTTGTTATCGATCACCCGTGCCGCCATCACGCCGGGAATGGCGCAGGCGAAGCTGGACAGAAGCGGGATGAAGGCGCGTCCATGCAGGCCCGCAACGCCCATCAGCCGGTCCATCAGGAAGGCCGCCCGCGCCACACAGCCAAAATCTTCCAGCAGGATGATGAAGAAGAACAGGATCAGAATTTGCGGCAGGAACACCACCACGCTGCCGACGCCCGCGATCAGACCGTCGGAGATGAAGGATTGCAGCAGACCTTCCGGCACATATTGCGCCACCAGCGCGCCCAGCTGTGTGAAGCCTTCGTCGATCAAATCCATCAATGGCGTCGCCCAGGTGAACACCGCCTGGAACATCAGGAACAGGATCGCCATCAGGATAATGGTGCCCGCCACCGGATGCAGCAGCACGCCGTCAAGCCGTCCCGTCCAGGTGTCGGGACGCAGCGGCGGCTTCACATAGTCGCGCAGGATGCGTTCGGCCTCGCGGTGCGCCTCGCGGATTTCCGACGCGCTGGGTTCGTGCCAGGTACCCGCCTGCCCGGCATTCCCGGCCAGCAGATCCACCTGTTGCAACAGCAAGTCCAGGCCGCGCTTGCGCACCGCCACTGTCGTCACAACCGGAACGCCAAGCGCCTTGGACAGCCCTTCGATGTCGATGCGGATGCCCTGGCGTTCGGCAATGTCATACATGTTGAGCGCCAGCATCATGGGCCGGCCGACCTTTTTCAGTTCAAGCGCGAGGCGCAGCACGAGCCTGAGGTTTGTCGAGTCGGCGACGCAGACGATGATCTCGGGAGACGCCTCGCCCGCCAAATGCCCCAGCACCACGTCGCGCGTCACCACTTCGTCCGGACTGCGGGCACGCAGGGAATAGGTGCCCGGCAAGTCCAGCACCGAGACGCGGCGGCCGCCCGGCGTGGAGACCATGCCTTCCTTGCGCTCCACCGTGACGCCGGGATAGTTGGCGACCTTTTGGCGCGCGCCGGTGAGCGCGTTGAACAGCGCGGTCTTGCCGGAATTGGGATTACCGACCAGCGCGATCCGCGTCGGCAGGATGGTGTCGCTCATTCTGCGGCGAGCTTGACCGGCGGCTCCACCAGAATGGCCTGGGCCTCGCGGCGGCGCAGCGCCACGCGCATGTCGTCCAGCTTGATCGCAATGGGATCGCGGCCGATCAATCCTTCGTGCAGCACCTGGAAACGCGCGCCCTCGACGAAGCCCATCTCCAGCAGGCGGCGTTCCAGTTCGCCCACGCCGATGCTGTCATCCTGCGCGCTGGCGTCGATGCCTTTCACGACGCCGGTGGCGCCCTTGCCGAGATTGCTCAAACGCAAAACAGATTTCCTTCCACGCGCCCCTGCCCGGTCCGAACATACCGCATACAGTTGCGAATGATTATCAAATAATGCGAACGATAGTCAATATTCGCGGAACTCCGCATGAAATACCGGCAATGGCGTGGGACAGCTAGTTTTTGAGCCTGTAGGCGATGAAATGGTCCCCCGTCTCGGTCTGGAAGGTGCGGTTGCCGCCCGCCGCGAGCAGCACATATTGCTGCCCGTCTTTCCCCAGATAGGTCATGGGAGTGGCATGGCCGCCCGCCGGCAGCCGGATATCCCACACCACCTCGCCATTCGTCACATCCACGGCTCGGAAATGCTGGTCCTGGGTGGCGGCGATGAAGATCACGCCGCCCGCCGTCACGATGGAGCCGCCGATATTGGGCGTGCCCAGCCGGAAGGGCAGATGCAGGGGGATGCCGAACGGACCGCTGTTGGAGGCGTCGCCCAGCGGATTCTGCCACAACGACTTGCCCGTCTTCAGATCGACGGCGGTCAGATAGCCATAGGGCGGACGCGCGCAGGGAATATCCAGCGGGCTGAGGAAGCCCCGGAACAGGATCGCGTAAGGCGTGCCTTCCATCGCGCCGGCCTGGCCCTTGAAGCTGTGCTGCTGCGCGCTCAGGGCGCGCGCCGTGCCGCGTGCATAAAGCTGCCGCCTGTCGGCTTCCTCGCGGGTGATCATCTCGTCCCAGTCCGGCATGAGATTGGAATTGACGACCACGATGCCGCGCCGTTCGTCCACCGACACGCTGCCCCAGTCGATGCCGCCCAGCTCGCCCGGGGTACGGATGGAATAGCCCGCGCGCAAGGGCGTGAAGATGCCCTGATAGGACGCCTGGCGGAAGCGGATGCGGCAGTAAAGCTGGTCGAAAGGCGTCATGCCCCACATGTCGCGTTCGGTCAGGCGTCCGCCGGAGAAATCCGGCATGCCGACCGAGAAGGGCTGCGTCTTGGACATGCGTTCGCCCTTGATGGTCGATTGGGGAACGGGACGTTCCTCCACCGGCTTCAAGGGTTTGCCGGTGCGGCGGTCCAGCACGAACAACTGGCCCGTCTTCGTCGCCTGGATCAGGGCGGGTACCGGACCATCGGGACCGGGGTAATTCACCAGTACCGGCTGTGCCGCGAGGTCATAGTCCCACAGATCGTGATGCACCGCCTGGAAGGTCCAGCGCAGCGTGCCGGTTTGTGCATCCAGCGCCACGACAGCGACCGAGAAACGCTCCGTCTCCGGCGTGCGGTTGACGCCGTAATAGTCGGGACTGCCATTGCCCATCGGGACATAGACAAGGCCCAGCTCCTCGTCACCGCTGAACACGGTCCAACTGTTGGGTGTGGACGGCGTGTAGGTCTGGCCCGGTGCAAGCGGCCTTGTGTCGTCGGGACGGCCAGGATCGAAGGCCCATTTCAATTGGCCGGTTACAGCGTCATAGCCGCGGATCACACCCGGCGGGACATGGGTCGATTGGTTGTCGACTATGAAGGCGCCGATGACCGCAGTGCCGCGCACGATGGCGGGCGGCGAGGTCGGGTTAATCCAGCCCGCGGGAAATTCTCCAATGCCTTCCATCAGGTCCGCCGCGCCGTCCTTGCCAAAGCTGCGGCAGGGCTGGCCGGTCTTCGCGTCCAGCGCGATCAGCTTGTTGTCCACGGTACCGAGCAGGATGCGTGTCGGGCATTCCGCCGTGCCTTCGGGCGCGCGGAAAAAAGATACGCCGCGGCACACGCCACGTCCGGCCTCGGCGGGATCGATCTTGTGGTCATAGCGCCAGAGTTGTTTGCCCGTCACCGGATCAAGCGAGAAAACGGCGCTCTGACCCGTGCAGCCATAAAGCGCGCCGTCCACCATGATGGGCGTGACTTCGAGCTGGTCGGCCGACAATTTGCCGCGCGGCTTCACGCCGGAATGATAAGTCCAGGCTTCCTCCAGACGGCCCGCATTGGCGGGCGTGATCTGCGCCAGATCGGAGTAGCGGCTGCCGCCGAGCGAATTGCCGTAATGCACCCACTCCCCCTTTCCAGGAACCGACGCAGTGGCAGCGGCGGGCGTGGCGGCGGATGAGACCCTGGATGAAAGCGCGATCGCGCCGATGATAAGGAGTATCAGCGCCGGTACCGCGACTACGGCCATCCGCGCGCCCGGTGATATCCGCCAGGCCTTGTCGCTGGCGGCCAGCATCAACAGCCAAAAGGCTGCCACGGTGAGATAAACAAGGCGCGGCATCAGCGCCCAGCCGTCAAAGCCGACTTCCCATATCGACCAGATGATGGTGATCAGAAGCACTGCCCAGAACAGATAAATGCCGGACCCGCGCCGCCGCAAAATCAAGCCCGCCGATATGAGGATGAGCAATCCGGCCGCCGCGTAGTAAAGCGAGCCGCCCAGCGCGGCGAGATAAAGGCCGGGGAGCGCCATGCCGAGGCCGGTCGCCGCCAGAAGGATGAATGTCAGAATACGCATATTGCCCCGCCTGCTCGCGCGCCGTCTTCGCACAGGTAGCATGGGTCCCGGTGCAGGCCGACTCCTTAATCCCTTCGCGCCTGCACAAAGCTCTCAATATTCGAACTGATAACTCAGACCAACGCTACTGCCATTGTCCTGGCGGACCGCGCCCTGGGTCGCGGCGGCGTCCGTCCCGGCGGCAACGGTGGCCTGCGCCTTCAGGTGACGGGTGAGATCGACCTGTACCTGGGTCCGCGTGCCGCCCGAGAGATTCTGTTTCACGCCGACATAGACATTGGGCGAAATGTAACGCCCGGCTTCGACTGTTGTTTGGCTGTCGGCGGCAGTCGCGCCGCTGACGCTCCCCACCGCCAGCCGGTCCAGTCCGATGGTCCGGCGCAATGTGCCCAGCGGATTGAAACCGCCGCCGCCTCCGAAACCACCCAGCGCACCTACGCCCTGGGCGAGATTGGCAAGCTGCATCGGCGACAATTGCTTGACGCTCTGCTGGAACAGCAGATGTGCGATCACTTCGTCCTGCGGCAGTTGCGGCGTGCTGGACAGAGTGATCTTCGGCGCGGAGGCATAGCCGCCCACGCGCAGAACCGCCGTCACGCCGCCGGATTCGGTCTGCGCGACGAAATCCAGCGCCGGGTCCAGGCGGGCGCGCACGCCGGTTCCGTCAAAGCTGACGCGCCCACTGGTGAAGTTCAGCGTCTGGCCCGCGAAATCATAGGTGCCGCGGTTCATGCGAAAATCACCGCTCATGACGGGCGCGGCGATACTGCCGCCCACCTTGATCTCACCGCCCATTTCCGCATCGACGCCATGCCCCCGCACAAACACCGGACCGCTGGTGCGCACCGCGACATCCAGCGCCACGCGGCTGCGCGGTGCAGAAGGCGGCGGGGGACGGCCCCGGCGGCGCACATTCAGCACCGCGACATCCTGCGGGAATTTCTCCGGCAGGTTGATCTCGCCGCGCGAAATCTGCAGCGCGCCGGTCAGCGACAAGTCGTTCAGGGGACCGGTCATCCGCATATCGCCGGACACATTGGCGGTGAAAAGGTCACTGACCACCGGCCGCGCGTTGCGTGCATTGAAGCGGAAATCGACCGGCATGCCCGGCGCATCCAGATCGATGCTGCCGCTGCCCGATATCGTGCCCGGCCCGGCGCGTCCTGTCAGGCTTGTCACCACGATGCGCGTGCCATCGGCTTCCAGCGCCGCCTCGATGGCCTGCACCCGCGCACCCTGCGCATAATCCTGCACATCACCGCCGGTGAGCTTTCCGGTTCCGCGAATGCGCGGCGCGGCGAAAGTCCCGGCGATATCCGCATCCAAAGTCAGGGTGCCGCGCACCCTTCGACCCGCCGCGGCGACCAGCGGATCCAGCAATGCCAGGTCGGTGCTTCCCGCCGCATGCAGCGCCATGGGCCGGTCCGCCGCCAAAGGCGCGTCGCCTTTCACATCAAGATACACGGCATTGCCCGCCGCCAGCGCCGCCGTGACACCTGCGCCGTCGCCGTGCAGCAGCGCGCGCGCATCCAGCGTTGCGGGCGGCAGGCTTCGGCTGGAGAAGGCGGCGCGCAGTTCGCGGCCTTCCAGCGTCACCTCGCCCTGCGGTGCGGCGAATGTTCCGGTCAAGGCGGCGTGAAGAGACAGTTTGCCCTGCACGCCTTCTTCGGGGAGGAGATCCTTGAATGCGCCCAACGGAATGTCACGCGCATCCGCGATCAGGGCCAGCCGTGGCAGCAGGCGTCCACTGGCGGTCACCGGGCCGCCGCCCAGATGGGCCGCAACATCTTGCACCGCCAGTCCGCCATCTGCGAAATCCACCATGGCGGGCCTATCCAGAACAACTGCCACGCCATGCCAGCTTCCATTGAGTGCATTGATGGAAGCAGATTGGCGCGGCGCGTCCAGTATCGCCGCGACGGTCAAGGCAATGGGGGCGCCGTTGCCGTCCTTGAGACCGGAGGTGAATGTCACCGCCAGCCTTTCAGCCGGCCCGGACACATGTGCGCTGGCACCTCCGCCGAACCCGAAGGCGGAAACACCCCGCAGGGCGAGATCGCCGTCGAAGGATGGCTTGCCGAACAGGTCCGTGATGCCGCCCTTGATCGTCGCATTGTCCGCGCCGATGTCATTCATCCGCGCCGACTGGAGTGAGACATTCGCAGTGACGCCGGTCTTGGCGCCCGCCGGAAGGAAGGTGGCGGTGGCCTGCGCCGCGCCCGCAATCTCTCTGCCGGTGAACACGGCAATGTCGGTCAGCCGGGCCAACGCCAGACTGGCCTTTCCGGAGAGGCCGCCCTGTTGCGGAACAGCGATGTCGGCATTGGCGTTGAGGGACTTCCAGCGCGCCTGAAGCGTAGCGCGGCGCGCACGGCCCTGCGCCAGGGCCGCCTGGAGCATGAGCGGCGCGCCATTCAACCGGCCGGTCATGGACAGGCGTCCATCCTCAGGAACGGGAAGCCCTGTCGCTTTCAGGTCGATGGTCACCTTCTGGCGAGCGAAGCCCTTGGTCGCGAGCTGCGCATCGCCGCCGACCGACAAAGCAGCGCGTTCCAGTGGTCCGTTGGCGCTGCCGCGCAGCGACAATGTGCCTTGCAGAACGGGCACAAGGCGCGACAGGTCGGTCATGTCGAGTGACAGGCGGTAGTTAAGAACACCCTTGCGGAAATTTCCCGCGACTTCGGCATCGAGCGCCGCGCCATGCAACCGGATCGAGGAGTTCGCGATATCCGCGCCTTCGGCCACGGCCTGGAAATCCAAGGCGGCGGTGCGGCCCAGCATCCGCGCAACAGTGGTTGCGCCTTGGGTGTCCATGCCGCCATTCAACGTCAGGCGCAGTTGCTGTCCGGCCTGCGTCAGCGACAAGCGTGCCGTTGCGCTTCCGCGCAGTTCGATACCCTGTAAAGCGGCGAACGGCGCCAGCGCAGGCACAGAAAGTTGTGCGGTCAGCGTCTGCCCGCCCCTTGCGCGTGCTTCGCCGGAGAGACTCGCCAGCGGATGCCGCAGGTGAAATGTGACGGGCCAGCCGGGCGCGTTCAGGTTCGCCTGCGCGTCGAAGGCCAGCGGCGCGCGGGAAAATATATCCGGATGACTGCCGGGCAAGGTGACGCCCATTGCGTTGCCGTCCAGACGCACATGGCCGCCCTCGCCGGAGATTTCGGCTTCCATCCGCCTTGCGCCGATGCCTGCGATGGACGCCCCCGCCAGCGCCAGATGCGCGCGGATAACGGGCGCGTCGAAAGAGCCGTGGTATTGGCCGCTGGCGGACAGGTTTTGCCAGCCAATATCCTCACGCGGCGCCATGGCGGGCGCGGTGGCGGTGAATTCCAGATCGGCACTGCGCGTGGCGAGCGCGATAGCGCCGCGCGCATCGGCACGCAGCGGCCCCGCCGACAAGGCCAGCGACAGGTGGTTCGCGGCGCGGGTACCGGACGCGCGCAGGGCAAGCTTGACCGGCCCCACGCCGGGCAGTTCGAGCAACTGAGCCAGGATTCCGTCGGCGCCTTCGCGGACCGTTACGTCGCCCTGCGCAACATTGTCCCGAATGCCGCCCGCGATACGATAGGTGTCGTGGCCTCCGCTCCGCAGGATATCAAGATCGGCGGTGAACTGATGCAGGGTCAGGTAATGAACAGCGCCCCTGGCGTTCAGCGTGACGGCCCGTCCGATCACGGATGGCGCGATGTCGATGCGCGGCAGCGACAGATGAGCGATGTCGAACTGCGTCGGTTGGCTTTCCTGCGCAGATGGCACCGGGCGGCGTAGCAGGATCACACGGGATGCCGTCACGTCGCGGGCTGATATGTGATTGTTCAGAGCAGCCAATGCCGACCAGTCGAGAACGGCATTCTCGATGCGAAGCCAGGGGCCCTGCGCGTCGGCAATGATCACAGCGTCTGCATGCACATGGTTGGGAGATGTGCCGCCCAGCCCTTGCACCGTCACATCGCCGCCCGTCAGGGGACGCACCAGATTGCCGACGATTGCAAGACCGGGCGAGGTGAACAGCAGCAGTCCGAGCAGCAGCAGAATCCCGCCTGCCGCACCCAGCGACCATTTCGCGATGTTCGGCAGATCGCGCATCAGAAGGCCTGCCCCAGTCCGATATAAATCTGGAACGCACCGCCTTGGGGCGTTCGGTTCAGGGGCACCGCTACATCGAAGCGCAGTGCGCCGATAGGCGTATAATAGCGTGCACCCAGGCCCGCGCCGACATGCAGAGAGCCGGTAAAGGGTGAGCCATCCGCGCTGGCCTGCCCCGCATCCATGAAGGCGACCGCGCCCCAGTCCAGACCGATGCGCTGGCGAAATTCGATTGACGCCGCATCGACCGATTTTGCGCCGACCGGCCTTCCGGAAGGAAATTGCGGTCCGATGGATTGATAAGCATAGCCGCGCACGGTCGCGCTGCCCCCCGCGTACAGGCGCTGGTCGGGCGGCAGGTCGAGATTGGCGCCGCCCAGGATATTTCCGGCCAGTGCGCGCATCGCCAGCACCGATCGGCCATCACCCGCGAGATCGAAATAGGTCGAGGCCGATGCCTGGGTGACAAGGAAGGTCAGGCCTGCGCCGCCGAAAGCATGGGTGGGCGTCATCGCCAGCGACGCGCGCAAGCCCCTCACGGGATCGGCAAGTATCCCTTCTATTCCCGTGCTGTCATAGGTGCCTGTCACCGGCAACGCGACTAGCTGGTAAAGGCGTGATACGCCTTCTTGTCTGATGTCGTCATGGGTAAAAGACAGACCCGCACTGCCGCTCCACAGTCGGGAAAATTTGCGCCGCACATAGCCTGCGATGGTCTGCGCCGTCTGGTCATAGGCGTTGAGCTGCTGTTTGACGCTGATGAAGTTGAGTTCCAGCGTCTGGTTGGGGAGCAGGAACAGCGGCTGTATATACTGCGCGGTGAAATTATAGCTGATGCCCGCCGCCGCATTGCCCAGTCCGCTGCCTGCGGCGGTCAGATTGAGTTGTTCGGCATTGCCAAACAGATTGCGGTGAGACCATGTGGTGGCGACATTGACGCCCAAATCGGTTGAATAGGTCCCCGATATGGTCACCGCATGTTGCAGTCTTTCTTCCACATCGAAGGTCAGCGGGATGCGTCCGTCCGGCGAGAGTCGGTCTGCGGCGCGCACGCTGACGCCCGAGAACACGCCCAGCGCGGCCAGCGCCTGACGGGCTGCCTCGATACGGCTGGGGCGATAGTGATCGCCGGGACGGATGGTCAGAGCGCGCCGCGCGAAGGCCGGCTTGACATCCTTCAATCCCTTGAAGGCGATCTCGCCGATGGCGGCCTGTATGCCGGGACGCACTGCGAAGACGATATCCAATGTGTGGGCGGTATCGTCGGCGGTTGCATCGGGTTCGTCGACCGCCGCCATCGGATAGCCATCTTCCTGCAAGGCCGCTAGCATGCGGCCGCGCGCATCCAGCACGACGGAGGCGATAGCAGGGTCGCCGCTCTTGAGACCCAGCGCGGCGCGGGCGCTGTTCGGGACCTTGCCGGTCAGCCGGACATTGCCGATGCGGTAGAGCGGCCCCATCGCGATGCCGACATTCACTACCGCGGCTGTGCCCGACGGAATCGCATCCAGCGCGGCGGGCAGATCGGGATCGTCCAGGGCATGACCGTCAATCGTGATGGTCACGCTGTTGAGGTAGTAGCCGAAACTGTCCAGCGCGGTCTGGAGGCGGGGGATGTCCGCGCGGGCGCGTTCTATCAGCGCGAAGGGCGGCACCTCGCCCTTGGCCGCCAACGTGACGAGCTGGGCGCTGGCGTTGAGAGTATCGGAGATATCGCCCGACGGCGCGCCGGTGATCTCCACGCGATAGGCCTGGGGATCGGCCGCGCGGGAGGGCAGGATGGCCAGCAGGAGGACCAGGACCGGCACGGCATGGCGGAGCCATCGGGATAAAATCATGCTGGCGCGATTTTGCCCTGCAACATGGCAAGTTTAAAGCGCCGATTGCAGGCCGCGCAGCCTATCCCGGCGTCAGTTTGAGGAGCTTTGAGCGGGGCGGCGTGTCGGGCGAGGTGCTGGTGCCGCCCGAGTCGGTCAGCACATAGACCGCACCGTCAGGACCAACCCGTACATCGCGGAATCGTTCCTTCATGTCGGTCAACAGCGCCTCTTCCTGCACAACCTTTCCATTCTCCAGCTTGAAGCGGTCCAGCTGGCGGCCATTCAGCATTCCGACGAACACGCTGTTCTTCCAGTCGGGAAACAGCGAGCCGTGATAGAAGGCCAGGCCCGACGGCGCGGTGGAGGGCGACCAGTAATAGACCGGCTGCTCGGTGCCATCCTTGGCCGACGCACCGTCGCCGATCACCTTGCCCGCATAATCGATGCCGTGGCTGACGAGCGGCCAGCCATAATTGCCGCCTTTCTTGATCTCGTTGAATTCGTCGCCGCCGCGCGGGCCATGTTCGGTCTCGTACAGCTTGCCGGTGGCGGGATCGAAGGCCAGGCCTTCGGGGCTGCGGAAACCGATGGCCCAGATTTCCGGCAGCGCGCCGAGTTTGCCGATGAAGGGATTGCCCGGTGCGGCTTT
>JAFIHO010000046.1 GCA_017849395.1 Hyphomicrobiales bacterium | reverse complement strand
TACAATCCGCAGACGAAGCTGGTCTATGTGATGGCGGCGGAGGATTGCGGCATCTATCGCAGCAAGGGCCGCATTTTCGGGAACAATCCGGATCCCTCCGACGTCGGCACCAGGCTGGTGCGCGCGCTGGATATCGAAACCGGCAAAGTCGTCTGGGAAAAACCGATGTTCGGCCCGCAGGAGACCGATTACAGCGGCGTCCTGACCACAGCAGGCGGACTTTTGTTCCATGGCGAGGTGAGCGGTGATTTCGCCGCCATGGCCGCGAAGACCGGCAAGACGCTCTACCGTTTCCGCACCAACGACGCCTGGCGCGCCACGCCGATGACCTACATGGTCGATGGCCGCCAATATATCGCGGCGATGGTGGGGCAGGTACTGTGGGCCTTCGCGCTGGATCATCAGCAGTAACGCTGCGTCGCCGCATGTATTGCACGAATGTCATCTGGCGTTCGTCGTTCACTCCATAAGCATTCATCGCCATCACACTCACACAGTGTGAGAGACCTAGCGGCCGTTTTCTTGACAGAATTGGCGCAACTTCTAAACCGTCCGCCGAATACGATGCGCCAGGCGCGCTTGACCTAAGGGGGAACTATGTTCAGCAAGAAACTATTGTGCGGCGCGTCTATGATCGCCTTGTCTGGCGCGGTCTGTGGTCAGGCGCTGGCGCAGGGCACCGAAGAAACCGTGGTCGTGACCGGAACCGGCACCGCGATTAAGGGCATCAACCAGACCGGTTCGAACCTCGTCACCATCGACGCGGATGCGATGAAGGCGACCGGCGCGCTCACCAGCAACCAGATCCTGGAGCAGGTGCCGCAGATCTCCAACGCCTTCAACTCCAACGCCGTCGCGCCCACGGCAGGCAATTTCAGCGGCTTCCGCCCCCAGATTCGTAACCTTCCCTCCCAGGCCATCGTCGGCGGCGCGGCGACCCTGCTCCTGCTGGACGGACACAATTTCGTCGGCATCAGCGGTCTGGGCACTGCGCCTGACGCGGGCGTGATCCCCACCATCGTGCTGCGCCAGGTTGACGTTCTGCCTGACGGCGCGTCCGCCACCTATGGCGCGAACGCCATCACCGGCGTCATCAATTTCATCACGCGGGACAATTTCTCCGGCCTGCAGATGAATGCCGATTTGGGCCTGGCGAACGGCTATACCGCCTTCAACTCCAGCGTCATAGGCGGCACCACCTGGAACGGCGGCGGCGCCTATCTGGCCGTAGAGCACAAGGAAAACACCTTCCTGATGGGCGGGGACCGCGAGTATACGCGGATGGACCTTACCTCTATCGGTGGCCGCGACTCGCGCGGCACAGCCTGTCCTCTGCCGAATATTGCTGCGCCCGGCGGCCGGAACTACAGGGTCAATGCCTATCCCGCTAATACGCCCGGTTCCCTGGCGGCTAATGTCAGCGGTCCTTTCGGTGGTCTGAATTCGACGACCAATGCGGGCTCGATCAACCGCTGCGACACCAACGCCATCACGTCGCTCTTCCCCGCCAACAACGAAACCGGCGTATTCGGATCGTTCCGCCAGACGCTGTTCGAAGGGGTCGAGTTCTCGATCAAGACGCTGTGGAACACGCGCCTGCAGCGCTCGCGGGTGCCGATGCCCACGGCGACCGCAACGATCGACAATACCAATCCCTATTTCCAGTCGCTCGGCGGCGAAACCTCCCAATCGGTCCAGTTCAGCTTCGCGCCGTTCTACGGCAAGGAGAACATGGAGAACACCAACAGCATCCAGGTGTTCCAGATCACGCCGCAGCTCAATGTCGCGCTGCCGTTCGGGGATTGGGAAGCCACGGTCATGGGCAACTGGGGCCGTTCATACACCAACACCTTTGCGCGCAGCGTCTCGACGCTGTTGCTGAACCAGGCGCTGCGTCAGCAGGCGGGTGGCCCGAATCTGGTCGCGGGCTTCAACGCCTTCAATCCCTATAACATCAACGCGACCAACGTCGCGCTGGTGAACTCCATCCTGAACTACCAGTCTGCCCCCCGCGCGGCTCAACACCAGCTCCAGTACCAGCTGAACGCTACCGGCACGCTGTTCGAGATTCCTGGCGGTTCGGTGAAGGCCGCCATCGGCGGCAAGTATAGTTGGGAAGACTATGCGGCGACCTGGCAGACCAACTCGCCTATCGGCCAGTCGGGAGGCCCGCCGGTGCCCGGCTCGCAGTTCACACCGCAAAAGATCCACCGTATCGTGCAGTCCGGCTTTGCCGAAGTGCATATTCCGTTGGTCAGCGAATCCAACCGCATGCCGTTCGTGGAATCGCTGCAGTTCGATATTTCAGGCCGCATCGACAGCTATAGCGACTTCGGCCAGACCAACAACTTCAAGCTGGGCGTCGCCTATCAGCCGTTCAACGAACTGACGGTCCGTGGCACGATGGGCACATCCTATGACGCGCCCAGCCTCGCGGACACGCTGGCGCCGGATGGCCGCTATCAGCTGACTCTTTATGGCGCCTCGCCGAACATCATCGTGCCTCCCGGCACGTCCCAGGCCGATGCGTTGCGACCCTCGATTCTGGTTCCGGGCGGCAACCCGAACCTGCAGCCGGAACTGGGCAGAAGCTGGTCGCTGGGCGGCGATTTCCGTCCGGAAGATGTGATGGGCATCGACTTCACCGGCACGTCTCTAAGCATCACGGCCTATCACATCTCCATCAAGCAGCAGATCGGCCTTGCGCCGTTCAACCAGCCGCTGCTGTTCCAGGTGCCGGGCTATTCGCAGTACTACCTCATCAACCCGACCCCTCAGCAGGCTGCGGTCTATGGCTACAACACCTTTGTGAATTTCCCAGGATCGACGCTGGATTCGGCCTGGGGTCCGGGCCAGACGCCGCCCTACATCCTGTATGACGCGCGCCGCAACAATCTGGGCAACTCGGTTCTCGAAGGTCTGGACTTCTCTGGAAATTATGTCACCGATCTCGATTTTGGCACGCTGACTTTCGGCTTCAATGGCACGGTCAGCACGCGCAACGACAATCAGCCGGCATCGACTTCGCCCTTCCAAAGCATCCAGGCGTTTGGCGTCCCGCTCTGGGCTGCCTCGGGTTATGCGCAAATCGTGACCGGCCCCTGGCGGAGCAGGGCGTCCGTGCAGTACACGCCCAGCTTCCAGGTCAATCGGGGCGCGCAGGCCTACACATTGTACAATCAGCGGCGTATTCCCGGCTTCTACACCGTCAACCTCAATGTCGGTTACGACCTCAGCAACCTCGTCAGTTGGGGCAACAACGCGCAGGTCAGCGTGACGGTCAACAACCTGTTCGACGCCGATCCGCCGATCTATCTGCATGGCGGCAGTTCTCTGCCTGCCAACAGCGGCCCTGGCATCGTCGCGGTCGGTTCGACGATCGGCCGGTACGTGATGCTGTCGGCGCAGAAAGGCTTCTGAGTCGAGGCGCGGGCGTTGGCGGATACCTGCCAGCGCCCGCCGCTTTCCGCGAGTCTGGGAGGCGCCACTTCTCGCGGGCGTCTTTCGCATTTCTTCGCATCCCCGCGCCGCATTATTCAGGGAACACAGTGTCATGGGCATTCTGGCCAATCGATTTTCGGGACGAAACGCTATCGTCACGGGGGGCGCATCGGGCCTGGGGTTCTTGACCGCCCAGCGTATTCAGCAGGAAGGCGGCAAGGTCTCGCTGTGGGACAGCAATCCCGAGGCGCTGAAGAAAGCATCCGAACTGCTGGATGGCGCGCACGGGGTCGCCGTCGACGTCTCCAGCCATGATGCAGTCGTGAAGGGCGTGGCCGCTAGCCGCGCCGCGCTCGGCAAGGTCGATATCCTGGTCAATTCCGCGGGCATTACCGGCGCGACGGTGCCGGTGAAGGATTTTCCTATCGAAAGCTGGCTGAAAGTTCTCAACATCAATCTCAGCGGCGTGTTCTATTGCTGCCGTGAAGTGGTTCCGCTGATGCTGGAGAACGGCTATGGCCGCATCGTCAACATCGCCTCCGTGGCCGGCAAGGAAGGCAATCCTAACGCCTCGGCCTATTCGGCTTCAAAGGCCGGCGTGATCGGTTTCACCAAGTCGCTGGGCAAGGAACTGGCGACCAGCAATATCCTGGTGAACAGCGTGACGCCCGCAGCCTTCGACAGTCCGATTCTGGAACAGATGCCGCAAAGTCACATCGAGTATATGCGTTCCAAGATTCCGATGGGGCGGCTGGGCGAAACGGCGGAATGCGCTGCCCTCGTGTGTTGGCTGGCCAGCGAGGAATGTTCCTTCTCGACCGCCGCGACCTTCGACATTTCCGGCGGCCGCACGACTTTCTGAAAATCACGCATCGGTCTTGCCGCCTTTTCCGGCGAGTTCGTCATGGAACTTGTCGCGGTCTGTCGCGTTGCAACGCGCTGCCCGTGAAAGCCGAAGGCACACCCATCAATAAGAAAAACTTCTTGCCGTGCCGCAGCATGGAGATGTGGAGTTGGGCGACCTCGCTGCCTTGACAGTGTTACACCCGTTCCGTCATATTTGAGATACAGTATCACATAATGATACATGGCGGCTAACGTCGCCAGGCAAAACGGGATCGGGGAGATCGCCATGCGTAGAAGAGATTTCATGGCCGGGGGCGGGGCCATCGCTGGTCTGTCGGGCCTGCCGTCGCTCGCCTGGGCCCAGGAAAAGTCGAAGCTCAAGATCACCAATATCCGCCTGGTCAGGCTGCGTCCGAAGAACCCGCCGCCGACCTACACACCTTCGGCGGGCTCCTGGTCCACGCAGGGCGTGGAAGTTTCCGCGCCGCCCAACATCTATCCCGAATTCCGCGCCACCCGCAGCCTGTTCGCTGCCAAGAATGTGCCGGGCTTCACGGTCGAAATTACGACCGACAAGGGCATTGTCGGCTATGGCCAGGGCGGCGCCGGTGGCGGCGCCATCGTGATGGGGCATTTCGCGCCGCTGATGATCGGCCGCGATCCGTTCGACATTCAGCGCAACTGGGACATCTGCTTCCGCGTGGCGGAAAGCTACGGCACCGAAGGCGTGACCATGAACGCCATCTCCGGCTTCGACAACGCACTGTGGGATATTGTCGGCAAGGCGCTGGGTGAGCCCGTATGGCGGCTGATCGGCGGCGAAGCCAAGCCGCGCATCCCCGCCTATTGCACCGGCAACGACATCGAGCAGCATGTCGAGTTCGGCTACAAGCGGCTGAAGGTTGCCATGCCTTACGGGCCGGTCAGCGGCGAGGAAGGCAAGCGCGGCAATGTCGAACTGGTGGCGCGCGCCCGCAAGGCTGTCGGCCCGGACGGCGATGTGATGTGCGACTGCTGGATGTCGTGGGACGAGCAGTACACCATCGAAATGTGCAAGCTGATGGAGCCCTACCGCGTCAAATGGGTGGAGGAAGTTCTGCCGCCCTACGAATTCGCGGGCTATGGACGGCTGCGTCGCAAGATCACCTCGACCCACATCGCCACCGGCGAGCATGTCTATGGCCGCTACGGCTTCCGCAAATTGCTGGACGCGGACGGCGCCTCGATCTGGCAGCCCGACGTCACCTGGTGCGGCGGCATGACCGAACTCATCAAGATCGGTGCGATGGCGGAAGCCTATGACATCCCGGTGATCCCGCATGGCGGCGGCCTGAATGGCGCGGTGCATTGGTCCATCAGCCATGTGAACGGCCTGTGGGCGGAGCTTTTCCTGCCCGCGCCGGGCGGTCCCAAGGAAGTCTATGACCGGTTCGAGCGCCAGTATGAGATCACGCGCGGGCCGGAGGGAATCTACATGCATCCCAGCCGCACGCCGGGCTGGGGCTGGGACGACATGGTCGCGACCCCGATCCCGGGCTGATCTTCGCAAGCGGTCCGCCCCGGTGCACCCGGGTTGGCAGAGACCGCGATAACAGACGACAGGAGGAGACATGGCTACGCCCAAGAACCAGTCGGTGCAGAAGGCATTCCTGTTGCTGCGGTCTTTCCGCAGTCCGCAGGAATGGGTGACGAACGCCGAACTCAGCCGCCGCTCCGGCCTGTCGGAAGCGGGCGCGCATCGCCTGATGCGCACGCTGGAAGAAATCGGCGTCGTGGTGCGCAATCGGCGCGGCTGCTATCGCCCCGGCATGGTCCTCGCCACCCTTTCGGAAGGCGTTGCGGTCGGTGAGCTGATCAGCGTCCTGTCCGAGGATGCGCTGACCGAGCTCGCCACATTGCTGCGCGGCGTGGTGCATATCGGGGTGTTGCAGGATGGCATGGTCTCCTATGCCGCCAAGTTCGGCGAACATGGCCAGGTCGTGATCCCCAGCCGGGTCGGCGCGCAGCAGGAAGCCTATTGCAGCGCCCTGGGCAAAAGCCTGCTGGCGGGCCTCACCGCCCAGCAATTCGACGATTTCCTGCATGACGGTGAACTCGTCGCCCTGACGCCGAAAACCATCACCAACATCGGAGATTTCCGCTCGGAGATCGCCACGGTGCGCCAGCGCGGCTATGCCGTGGACAAGATGGAAGTGTTCCAGGAGATTTGCTGCGTCGGCGCGCCCATCCGCGATCCGCGCGGCAACACCGTCGCGGCCTTGTCTTTTGCGGACAGCGCGCGGAACCTGTGCCCGTCATGGGAAGAAGAAGTCGCGGGCCGTCTGGTCGCGGCGGCCGAAGCGATCAGCCGGAAAATGTTTCCGGTGAACAGCCAACTGGCTCATTGAGAAACAACGAACTGCCACCAGAAGGGGAGGCCCTATAATGACAAGCAATCGCCGCAGGTTCCTGCAGGGAGCCGGTACGTCTTTGGGAATGCTCGCACTCGGAGGCCGTAGCGTACTCGCCGCGGGTGCGCAGATCGCCAAATCGCCCAACGGCAAGCCGCTCGCGGGTGTGTTTCCGATCGGCTGGACGCCCTGCAAGCCCGACAAAAGCCTCGATCTCGATGCGATGGCCAAGCAGCAGCAGTTCCTCAACCGCGGCAAGGTCGCGGGCATGGCCTGGCCCCAGAACGCCAGCGGCTGGCAAAGCCTGACCGAAAAGGAATGGCATGGGGGCGCCGAGGCGCTGGCATCCGTGAAGGGCAGCACCGCCCTTGTCCTGGGCGTGCAGACCAAGGGCTTCAATATCGCCAACTCCCAGGCCTATTGCAAAAAGGCCAAGAGCCTGGGCGCCGATGGTATCATCTCGCTGGTGCCGCCGGGCGCCAGTGACGCGGACGCCGCCGCCTATTTCAAGGCGCTGGCCGACGCCAGCGGACTGCCCATCATGGTGCAGGCGGTCGGCGATGTCAGCGTGGACAATCTGGTCGCGCTGTCCAAGGCCGTTCCCTCCATCGTGGCGGTCAAGGACGAGGCGGGCGATCCGCTGGAACGCGCGCCCGACCTGCTGAAGAAGACCGGCGGCAAGCTGGAAGATTTCTCCGGCGCGGGCGGCATGACCTTCTTCGCCGAACTGGAACTGGGCTTCCTGGGCACCTGTCCCTATACCGGCCTCGCGGACGTGCTGCAGACCTGTTTCAACAGCTATCAGGCTGGCCGCAAGAAGGAAGCCTATGACCTGTTCGGCCGCTTCCTGGCCTTCAACTCTCTGCCCCATGCCAATGAGTATGTGATGATGGCGCGTGGCGTGTTCCCCGACAACGCCGTCATGCGCACCAATCCGCCCGCGCCCGGCGCACCGGCAGGCGGTGGCAAGAAGCGCGGCAAGATCACCGAAGCGCACAAGGCGCAGATCCGCCAGGCCCTCAACACCTATCTCAAGCCCTATCTGGTCGCCTGAAGGCGAAGGAGAGACGATCCATGAAGAAGATTTTGCCGGCGCTTTCCGCGCTGTTGCTGATTGGCGCCAGCGCCGCCGCTTTGGCCCAGGCGGACCGGCCGGGCGCCGCAACGGCGCAGGCCAATTCCGCGCCGCTGCCGCCCAATGCCAATGTCGTGGGCAGCGGCCCCATCATCCAGCCGCCCCAGCCCCGTCCGGCCGGCGCACCCACGCGCGCGCGTGGCGACTTCACCATCCACACCCGCCATCTGGTGTATGTGACGCTGCCCGGTTCGCTGGAGCGGCCGATGTATCCGAACGGCGACGGCATCGTCGTGCTCGACGCCGACAATGACTATGCCTTCGTCAAGCACATCCATATGTGGGACTATGCGGGGAGCATGGCCCCGGAAGACGTGGCGGGCGTCGCCGCCAGCCCCGCGACCAACATGCTGTACCTGGCCGTGCGCGGACGGCTCGGCGCGCTCGACCTGGCGACCGACAAGATGGTGTGGACCACCACCCTGGACGGCAAATGCTGCGAGCGCCCGCAAGTATCCGCCGACGGCAAGACGCTGATCGTCGGCTCCAACCTTCAGGACTACTGGTACAAGCTGGATGCGAAGACCGGCAAGCTGCTGGCGACGATCCATGCACCGGGCAGCATGAGCGCCCACAATCTGAACCTCAGCGCCGACGGCAAGCGCGCGTTCATGTCGCCGAACGGCAAGCTGCTTCAGATCGCCGACATCGAAACCGCCAAGGTCATCAAGACCATCGAGTTTCCGGATAACATCCGCGTCCAGGTGCTGAACAAGGATTCCTCGAAGATCTATGTGAACCAGAATAATTTCCTGGGCTACATGATCGCCGACACCAACACCGGCAAGATCCTGAAGACGGTGGAAGTGACCAGCGTGGACTGGCGTTCGGTGTGGAACCGTTCGCCGCGCCAGCGCGTCCCGCATGGATGCCCCAGCCACGGCATCGCCATCACGCCGGACGGAAAGGAAGTCTGGTTGGCGGACGCGCTGTTCAAGAAGATTCACATCTTCAGCAATGACGACAATCCCCGCGAGATCGCCACCATCGACACGCCGGACGGTGTGTACTGGATGACTTTCGGCATCGACGGAAAGCTGGTCTATGCCTCGTCGGGCGACATCATCGATCCGGCCACCCGCAAGATCGTCGGCGCGATGAAAAGCGAATGGGGCACCCGTATGTTCAGCGAGAAGCTGCTCGACATGCAGTTCCTCGACGGCCGCCTGCAGCGCGTGTCCAACCAGTTCGGCAACGAGTATGGGGACTTCGTGACGGCGGAACGGATGGGCGTGGGCCCGCACATGCCGGTGCTTCCTGGCAAGGCCTATCCGGTCGCGACGCCCACCGGCAAGGACCCGAATGAAGGCATGAAGCAGTCGACGGCGAACTGACAGGAAGAGTTTCTGTGCGCAGGCGTGGATCAGGCCGTTACGGGCGGCGCGGGTCGGGCATTCCTCAGGCCCTTCCGGCGATTGCCGCCGTAATCCTTCTCCTCGCCGGTCCTGCCTGCGCACAGGAAGCCACGACGCCCCAGGCGGCGGTCGCCAAGGTCTGCACCAGCTGCCACGCCATGCAGCTCGTGATGGACACGCCCAGGGACTATGACGCCTGGCACGACACGGTTCAGAAAATGATCGACCGCGGCGCGCAAGGCAGCCAGGAGGAGTTCGCCCTGGTGATGGATTTCCTGTTCCAGAACATGACCACGGTCGATGTGAATCATGCAGGCCTGGAAGACCTGATGACGGTCCTGCAGGCGCCCCAGGCGGCAGGTGAGGCGATCATCGCGCGCCGCGAGAAACGCCCCTTCAAGGACATGGCAGACCTGCCAGCCTCCGTGCCCGGTCTGGACCCGGCGGTTCTGACCGCGAAGAAGCGGATGATCTTCTTCCAGTAGCGCGCCCGCGCCGTCCGGCCCGCCTCTGGATCGGGCCTGCCCGATGCCATAATCTGCCGTCTGACCTTGTCCAAACCGTCAGGCGCGCATCCCGTGTTACCCATGACATCATCCCGCCCCGCAGGGCGAACCGGCAGGAGCTGCCCCCGGTGAAGACTCTGTGGACACGCGCCCGGCACAGGCGCAGCTACGATCTGGGGCGGATGACGCTGCGGGAACTGTGGTCCGTTTACGTCGTCTATCCGACGATCCAGCTTTATGTCCTGCTCGCCCTGGTCTCGGCCGCCCTGTGCGTGACCTATGCTACGGGGTGGCAGGGACCGCTCCTGTCCGGGCTGGCGGTGCTGTTGGTGTATCCCGTCGCCTGGTATTTCATCCACCGCTACATCCTGCATGGCCGCTGGCTCTATCGCTCGCGCTGGTCGGCGGCGCTGTGGAAGCGGATTCATTTCGACCATCATCAGGACCCCCACCGGCTTGAGGTCCTGTTCGGAAGCCCCCTCAACACCATTCCCACCATCGTCCTTGTCACCATGCCGGTGGGCTGGATGATCGGTGGCTGGAGCAGCGCCGCCGCCGCCTTCGCCACGGGGCTGGTGGTGACCTGCGTCTATGAATTCATCCATTGCATCCAGCATCTCAACTACAAGCCGAAAAGCCGCTTCATCCAGCGCCTGAAACAGGGTCATCTGGTCCATCACTTCCACAACGAGAACGGCAATTACGGCATTGTCAGCTTCTGGCCGGATCGCGTTCTGGGCACTTTTTATGCGAGCGCGCGTGAGCGCCCCAAAAGCCGCAGCGTCTACAATCTGGGCTATGACCTGGAGGAAGCCGCGCGTTACCCCTGGGTGGCGGATCTGACCGGATCGCCGCCGCGCGACCGGCCGCCCACGGCCTTCGCAACCATGGACATGCCCGGACCCGCCGCTTGCCCCTCTCCATTCTCCCGGTCACGGGCCCCGCGCTGCTCGACCGATTCATTCGCCTGCCCGAAAGGCTGCACCGGGACGATCCCGCCTATATCGCCCCGCTGCATATGGAACGGCGCGATGCCCTCACGCCGAAGAACCCTTTTTTCGGCCATGCCGAAGTGCAGTTCTGGCTGGCGGTGAAGGATGGCCGCGATGTCGGACGCATCAGCGCCCAGATCGACCGCAGCGCGCTGGCGGTGCGGCCCGACGCCACCGGGCTGTTCGGGATGATCGCCGCCGAGGACGATCCGGAAATCTTCCGCCTCCTGCTCGACACCGCCGCGGCATGGCTGCGGGCGAGGGGCATGACGCGCCTGCAAGGCCCCTTCAATCTCAATATCAACGAGGAAATGGGCCTTCTGGTCGACGGTTTTGACACGCCGCCCATGCTGCTAATGGGCCATGACCGTCCCTATGTGGGGCCACGGCTGGAAGAGCAGGGGCTGGCGCGGGAAAAGGATGTCCTGGCCTATCTCTACGACATCCGCGTCGATCTTCCGCCGGGCGCAAGACGGCTGGTGGAACGGCCCTTGCCGGACGGCCTCACGGTGCGGCCCATAGACTTCAAGCGCTATCACCAGGAAATCCGCACCGTCACCGATATCTTCAATGACGCCTGGGCCGGAAACTGGGGTTTCGTGCCGCTCGACGAAACGGAGACCGATTATCTCGCCAAGTCGCTGAAGCCGCTGCTCGATGCGCGCTTGGTCTTCCTTGCGGAATGGCGCGGCGAGGCCGTGGGCTTCCTGGTAACGCTGCCCAATCTCAACGAAGCGATCCGCGACCTGAACGGACGGCTGTTTCCCTTCGGCCTGATGAAGATGCTCTGGCGGCTGAAAGTGGCAGGCGTCAAGACCGCGCGCGTTCCCCTGATGGGCATAAAGCGCGCGGCGTCGCGCAGCATGATCGGCAGTCTGTTGCCCTTCCTGCTGATAGACCGGGTGCGCAGGAATGCCGCTGCCATGGGTTTCACCCATATCGAACTGTCCTGGATTCTCGAGGACAATCTCCCGATGCGCCGCATCAATGAGAGCCTGGGCGGCACCGCCTACCAGACTTATCGCATCTACCAGAAACCGCTCTGATCCAAGATCATCGCAGCCAGTTCCGGGCGCGATACCAGGCGACCGTCTCGCGAAATCCCTCCGCCAGCGCAATGCGCGGGGCATGGATCGGCGCGGGCGGCAGATGTGCCGCCGGAACCGACCAGTCCGGATGCAACATCTCGCGGGCCTTGCCCAGGCCGAATACCGACGCCTGTCCGCGCAATCCATTCCAGGCTCCCGAAGCCGCGCCTGCGGCCAGCAAGACCCTGGCGGGCATGCGCGCGAATCGGGGCGTGCGGCCCTGGGCTCTCGCCGCCTCGGCGGTCAGTTCCGCCAGCGAGTAACCGCCAGGGTTGGCGTCCGCCAGCGCCCAGATACCCGCCGCGCCATCGCCCAGCGCCAGCCGCGCGATTGTTTCCGCCGCATCGGTGGCGTGGATGACCGCGCTGCGTCCGTCGCCAAACAGCGGGATCAGGGGCAGCGCGGCAGCCCGAAACAGCGCCAGCGTCGCCTTGTCGCCGGGGCCATAGATGGCGGGCGGGCGCACGATGACCATCTGCTCGGGCCTGTCGGCAAAGACATCGCGCGCACAATCTTCGCCCGCCTTTTTGCTCGCGGCATAGGGCGACAGGACAGGCTCGCGCGCGGCCAGTGACGAAACAAGAATGAACCGCACTCCGGGCGCATTCTGCCGCGCGCTCTCGGCCACTGCCCGCACGCCGTCGCAGTTCGCCTGCATGAATCCGGCGCGGTCACGCGCCGCGACCACTCCGGCAACATGCACAACACTCGCCGCGCCCGTTGCGAGCCTCGCCAACGCCTCGCGATCCGCAAGATCGCCACGCACCATATCGACGCGTCCCGCCCAGGGGATGTCCGTCATTTCCCGCCGCGCCAGAACCCGCACGGCGACGCCATGATCAAGAAGCGCCGAAACCAGATGCTGGCCCAGAAAGCCCGTCGCACCGGTGACGGCGACGATCATTCGCCCGCGGCGAATGCGGGCTGCTGCGCGAACGCGCCCGCCAGATACATGGACCGCGCCCGCGAGCGGCTCAGCTTGCCCGAAGAGGTTTGCGGCAGAGAATGCGGAGGCACCAGCACGACACGCGCGTCGATGCCGAAACGCCCCCGGAACATGTTGCCGATCTGTGTGATCAGCGCGTCGCGCACAGCCGGATCGCTGCTGCGGCACTGAACCAGCGCCACCACTTCCTCATCCACCTCGCCATCCACGGAAAACACCGCCATGTCGCCCGTGCGCAGGGCCGCGATATCGGATTCCGCCGCCCATTCCAGATCCTGCGGCCACAGATTGCGGCCCTTGATGATGATGAGATCCTTGGCCCGTCCGGTGATGACGATCTGGCCATCCAGCAGATAGCCAAGATCGCCGGTATCCAGCCAGCCGTCCGGCGAGACGGCGCGCGCCGTTTCCTCCGGCGCGCCGTAATATCCGGTCATCAGGCTGGGTCCCTTGACGAACAGGCGGCCCACGCGGCGTTCCGGCAGGGATGCGCCCCTTGCGTCGCGCACATCCACTTCATGGCCCGGCAGGATGGGACCGCAGACCACAAAACCGCGGCGGCGAATTTCTCCTGCCGGCACGGCCATGTCTGCATTTTCCAGAATCGCGCTGTCCACCATGTCGATGCGCGCGCCCTGGCGGACGGGAGAAAAACACAGCGCCAGCGTCGCCTCGGCCATGCCATAGCTCGGCACGAAAGCGGCGCTGTCGAATCCCCTGGCGCCGAACCGTTCGGAAAAACGGGCCAGCACATTGGGCCGGATCATGTCGCCGCCGATCCCGGCGCTGCGCCAGGAAGACAGGTCCAGTCCATCGATGGATGCGGTCTCGGCGCGCCGCGCCGCAAGCTCATAGCCGAAGGACGGGCTGTAGGAGATGGTGGCGCGATTGCGGCTGATCAGGTCCAGCCATAAAAGCGGCCGCCGCGCGAAATCGCGCGGCGCGATCACATCCACCGTCATCTGGCACGCCGCCGGAATCAGCAGGAATCCGACCAGCCCCATGTCATGATAGAAGGGTAGCCAGGATACGGCGCGATCGCCTTCGGAAACGCGCAGCCCATACATGCCCACCGCGCGCGCATTGGCCATGAAGGCGCGCTGGGTCACCGCGATGCTGAGCGGAAAGCGCGTGCTGCCGGACGAGAATTGCAGATAGGCGAGGCTTTCCGAATCCAGTTCCGGCAACGCCTCCACAGGCGCAGCCTCGTCGAGAAGGGCGAGGGTGCCCGCGAGCTTCAGCTCCATGCCCTGTGTTGCCTCCGCCAGCCAGCCCGTCAGCATTTCGGGGCAGAAGGCGGCGACCGCGCCAGCGCTCTCAATCATGCGGCGCAGATGCGCGATATAGCCGTCCCGCCCGTTGAAGGCCGAAGGCAGCGGCATGGGCGCGGGTATCAGCGCGGCATACTGGCAGGCGAAAAAGGCCCGCACGAAATCGCCGTCGCTATCCGCGATCAGGGCGACCCGGTCGCCGGGAACAAGCCCGGCGCCCAGCATTCGCCGAGCCAGATGGATCGCCTGCTGGCGCAGCGTGGCATAGGACAAGACTTCCGACAGTTCGCCCTTGCCGGAATAGAAATTCAGTCCTGTCGGACCCTGCGCGGCATAATCCAGCGCGGCGGCAATAGTGCCGAAATCCGCGTGACGTTTTTCCCGGCCAGGGTGCCAGGAGGGAGTAGGTTCAGGCATATGACGGAAATGTTGCAACTCCTTATCTCGCCTATCAGATTGTTACCTGCGTGGCAAACCAGACCGTGGAAGCACCGGGCTTGGGCGCGTCGTCCCCGGGCGGCACGACGCCATTCCGATATGTGGAATAAAGTGGCTGCGTAAAACTGCCGCTCGCCGTCTCCCCGCGGTTCATCCGTGACGCCGCGCCGGTTCCGCCCGCCTTGCGACCGCTATCCCCAGGCAGTACTGTTTGACATTATCATTACCGCTGGTGCGCATTTTCCTGAAATCTTCATCAGCTTCGCCGGGAGTAGGGTCATGGCCGCCAGAAGAGACATCCGCATAGCGATTGCCGGCATCGGCAACTGCGCGAGTTCTCTGATCCAGGGCATCCATTATTATACGCCAGAGCGCTGCCGCGACGGCGTCGTGGGCCTGATGCACACCGAGATCGGCGGCTATCTGCCCTGCGACATCCAGGTCGTCGCGGCCTTCGATGTCGATGCCCGCAAGGTCGGGCAGGATGTCGCGCGCGCCATTTTCGCCAAGCCCAACTGCACCAAGATTTTCCAGCGCGACATTCCCGACACCGGCGTGATCGTGAAGATGGGGCAGGTGCTGGACGGCATCTCCGAGCACATGGCCGATTATGCGGAAGACCGCACCTTCGTGCGTTCCGACGCGCGCGAACTCGGCAAGGCGGAGATCGTCGCGGAACTGAAGCGCAGTGGCGCGGACGTCCTTCTCAACTACATGCCGGTCGGATCGGAACAGGCGGCGCGCTTCTACGCCGAGTGCGCGCTGGAAGCGGGCGTCGCCCTGATCAACAACATGCCGGTGTTCATCGCCAGCGACAAAAGCTTCGCGGATCGCTTCAAGGCGCGCGGCATCCCGATCATCGGGGACGACATCAAGAGCCAGCTCGGCGCCACCATAACGCATCGCGTGCTGACCGACATTTTCGCCAAGCGCGGCGTCAAGGTCCTGCGCACCTACCAGATCAACACCGGCGGCAACACCGACTTCCTCAACATGAAGAATCAGGAACGGCTGGTCTCCAAGAAGATCTCCAAGACCGAAGCCGTTCAGGCCGTGGCCAAGAAGCGGATGGAAGACGAAAACATCCATGTCGGCCCCAGCGACTATGTGCCGTGGCAGAATGACAACAAGATCGCCTTCATCCGCATGGAAGGTCATCTGTTCGGCGATGTGCCGATGGACCTGGAACTGCGCCTGTCGGTCGAGGATTCGCCCAACAGCGCCGGTGTCGTGATCGACATGATCCGCTGCTGCAAACTGGCGCTGCAGAACAGGATCGGCGGCGTTCTGGAAGGTCCCAGCGCCTATTTCTGCAAGCATCCGCCCCATCAGTACACGGACGATGAGGCCTATGCGATGACCGAGGATTTTATCCGCGCCAACGCCGCGAAACTTTCCGCCGTCGTATGAAGTGTCTGATCGTTGCCGCCGGGCAGGGCACCCGCCTGCGCGAAAAAGGCGCGCTCAAGCCGCTGATACCGATCCGCGGCGTGCCCCTGATCGAGCGCGTGGTGGATGGCGCGCTGCGCGCCGGGGTCCGTGATTTCTATGTGGTGAGCGGCTATCGCGGCGACGAGCTTCGTGCCGAACTCGACCTCCTGGCCGACCGGAAGGGCGTGCGCATCACCCATATCGTCAATGAGAACTGGTCCCGCGCCAACGGGATTTCCGTTCTGCGGGCGAAGCTTTTGCTCGACGAACCCTTCCTGCTCACCATGTGCGACCATCTGGTCGATCCGGAGATATTCACGCTCCTGATGGAAGGCTTCGAACCGGACACCGTGACCCTCGCGGTGGACTATAATATCGAGGATCCCCTCAACGATCCGGACGACGTTACCCGCGTGAAGGTGGAGAATGGCCATATCCGCCACATCGGAAAGGTCATCCGCGATTTCAATGCGATGGATACGGGGATATTCCTCTGCACGCCCGTCATGTTCACGGCCCTGGAAACGGCCCAGGCCGAAGGCGATGACAGCATCTCCGGCGGAATGAATGTGCTGGCGCGCTGGGGCAAGGCGCGGGCCTGCGATGTCGGCGACAGGATTTGGATCGACGTGGACGATCCGGTCGCCTATGGCAAGGCCGAGGCCCTGCTCGCCGCCGAGCGGCTTTGAGCCCGGCCGGCGTCCGGCGCACCTCGGAGATCGAGGAGCCCAGCAACTTCTACATTATTCATCCCCTGTCCGCGCGGCTGGTGCCTCTGTTCGCAGCGACCGGCGTCACGCCGAACATGGTCTCGCTGCTGGGCATGGGCTGCGGCATCGGAGCGGGCTTCGCCTATTTCCATTTCCGCGATGCGCGCTTCGTCCTGCTCGGCTTCTTCCTGATGGTCTCCTGGCATGTGCTGGACGGGGCGGACGGGCAGTTGGCGCGCCTGACGCGCCGCTTTTCCGAGTTGGGCAGGATACTGGACGGCATCTGCGATTATGTGACCTTCATCGCGGTCTATACGGGGTTGGCGCTGGCGCTGGGTGGCGGACGGGCATGGCTGCCGGTCATCGCGGCCGGGCTGTGCCACGCGGTGCAATCGGCGGCGTATGAGGCGCAGCGCCAGGCCTATGGCGTGTGGGGCGAGCGTCGCCCCGTGCCCGGCGACATGGTGGGATGGCTGGGGCACGTCTATGGCCGGTTGCAGGGCCTGTTGCGGGCCGCGCCGCGCGATGTGGAACGCCGCCTGGCAGCCTTAAGCGGGGCGCCGGATTTTCAGGCCCGGTATCGCGCGGCCTTTGCGCCCTCCATCCGCCGCTGGTCGGTGCTCTCGGCCAATTACCGCACGCTCGGCATCTTCCTTTGCGCGCTGGCGGGCGTGCCGGAAGTTTATTTCTGGTTCGAAATCCTGGGCTTCAGCGCGATCCTGGCGATTCTTCTGCCGCTGCAAAGGGCGCGTTATCGCCGCTTCGCCCTGTCGCTCAACGATGAAGGCGCTTGAACAGCCACAGTGACAGCGCCATGACCCCCAATGGGGGCGACAGCGCCGTCACGGCCGGATTGAGATTCAGCAAAAGGTCCAGGCGGCTGGCAATCTGCTGCACCAGGGTAAAGGACATGCCGACAAGGGCGGCGATGGCGATCTGGCCGCCGGTCGGTTGCGACCGCGTGGTCCCGAACACGAAAGGCGCCGCAACCAGAACCATTGCCGCGATGGAGAAGGGCAGGGCGATTCTGGCCCATAATTCCTGCTT
>JAFIHO010000045.1 GCA_017849395.1 Hyphomicrobiales bacterium | reverse complement strand
GCGGTTGAATTGTCCGGTGCGCGCGCAGCCGGGATATCGGGATTCGCAGCGGTCATACATGACCTCCATGGGCAAAATTTTCAGACAAACCGAAAATCATCCAATTGACATGGATCAATCCTCCGGGACGTAGCGGACGCAGGGGCGATTGAAGGAAAACCGGCCGGGAGGAACGCTGCTGGCCAAACCAGCCTCTTTGATCTTCGTCAAGGTCTACGCGGGACCGGACGATTATGTTGGAAAGGCCATCAACCCTTAGGGATTGCCGTGAAACAGCGTTGGCGGGACTGGACTATGACGGCTATCGGCATATGCGTATTTTTCTCTCTGCGGGCCATGCCGGCGCCAGGGCGAATACGAGACCTGGTGACGACTGCCGGATAGATCGACGTGAAAATTGGTGATGCACATGCTCCAGTAATGTCCGCGCCGCCATCTCTTCCAGAGGGCTTGTCCAGTGCGGAGGCGGCGCGCAGAATCGCCGAGAGCGGCACGAATGAACTGGCCGAGGAAAAAACCCATCCGGCACGTCGCGTGCTGCGCCATTTCTGGTCGCCGGTGCCGTGGATGCTGGAGGCGACGATCATCCTGCAAATTTCCGCAGGCGAACGGCTCGAAGCCGCCCTGGTGGCGCTCTTGCTGCTGATCAATGTTGCCATGGGGATGGTGCAGGAAGGGCGGGCGCAGGCAACCCTGGAACTCCTGCGCCATAGGCTCGCGCCGCAGGTGCGGCTGCGGCGCGATGGCGCCTGGCGGGATCTTCCCGCCGCACAGCTCGTGGTCGGGGATATCGTCCAGTTGACGCTGGGCAGCATCGTACCGGCCGATGTGCGGTTATTGTCCGGGGCGCTGCTGCTGGATCAGTCGGTCGTTACCGGCGAGTCGCTGGCGGTCGAGAAGAACAGCGGTGAAGTGGCGTACGCGAGCACGCTGGTACGGCGCGGCGAGGCAATCGCCGAGGTGGTTGCAACCGGCGCCCGCACATATTTCGGGCGTACCGCGGAGCTGGTGCGCCGCGCCAATGTCGAAAGCAGCGAACAGGCGGCCGTACTGGGCGTGGTCAAGGCCCTGACCCTGATCAATATGGCGATCGTGATAGCTATCATCGCCTATGCGCGCGCCATCGACATGAGTATGTCCCAGATCATCCCGCTGGTTCTGGCCGCGCTGCTGTCGGCCGTCCCGATCGCGATGCCGGTCGTGTTCACTCTGGCCGCGACCCTGGGAGCCCGGCGCCTGGCGCATCAGGGCATTTTGCTGGCACGGCTCTCGGCGCTGCAGGAGGCGGCCACAATCGACGTCCTGTGCGTCGATAAGACCGGTACTCTGACCGAAAACAGCCTCGGCGTCGGAGAAGTCGCGCCCTTGCGCGAAAACGTTACCGCCGCGCGCGTACTGGCGTATGCCGCGGCCGCCAGCTCCACGAGCGGGCAGGATCTCGTCGATATCGCGGTCCGCAGCGCAGCGCAGAAATCCGGGGCCGCGTTGCCGGGCATCCTTGATTTCTTTCCCTTCGACCCGGCCACCAAAATGGCCAGGGCCCGCATATACGGGGAAGACGGGCGGACGATCGAGGTTGCCAAGGGTTCGCCCATGGCGATTTCGAGCCTGGCCCCGCTGTCGGCCGATGATCAGGCGGCGCTACGCCGCTTCAGCCAGAAGGGCTATCGGGTACTCGTGGTCGCGGCCGGCCTGCAGGGGCAGATGGAGGCCGAGGGGTTGATCGGGCTTGCCGATCCCCCGCGCAAAGATTCCGCACCGCTGCTGAAACAGCTCCGGGCGCTTGGCATAACCCCCGTGATGGCGACCGGCGACACGGCGGAGACTGCGGCAACCATCGCGCAGGCGATCGGCCTGGACGGGCCGATTTGCCCGCCGGGGAAAATATCCGCCGACGTCAGGCCCGATGAGTATGCCGTCTTCGCGGGCGTATTCCCCGAAGATAAGTTCGCTCTGGTAAAAGCCTTTCAACGCGAAGGACATGCGGTCGGCATGTGCGGCGACGGCGCCAATGATGCGCCGGCGCTGCGGCAGGCGCAGATAGGCATTGCGGTGTTCAGCGCCACCGATGTCGCCAAATCCGCCGCCGGCCTGGTGCTGACCGAGCCTGGATTGGGGGGCATCATAGGATGCATAGAGGAAGGCAGATCGGCGTTCAGGCGCGTCTTCACATTTACGCTGAGCACCATGGTCAATAAAGCGGTGACCTTGATTGTGATGGCCGGCGCCTTGGTGATGACGCACCAGGCCGTGCTGACGCCGATGCTGCAGGTATTGTGGATGCTGACCAGCGATATCGCCATGCTCGCCCGGGCCGGCGACAGAGTGACGCCGACCCCTTATCCGAACGACTGGAGGATTCGCGAACTCACCATGGCCGCCGTGCCTTTGGGCGCGGTGAAGCTCGCCTATGCCATGGCGATGCTCGCCGCGGGATGGTTCTGGCTCAATTTCAATACGGGCGGGATGCGCACGCTGACATTTCTCACATTGGTCCTTGCGGGGCAGGCGACAAGCCTGGTGCTGCGTGAAAACAGCCACGTCTGGCAAACCCGCCCGGCTCTCGTCCTGCTCGTGGCGATAGTCGCGGCTACGGCGACTGCGTCGCTGTTCGCGTGGCAAGGGTGGCTGATGGAGCCGCTGACCGCAAGAATGATTCTTGTGATCTACGGCGCGACGGTGATTTACGGCCTCGTCCTGGACACCGT
>JAFIHO010000434.1 GCA_017849395.1 Hyphomicrobiales bacterium | reverse complement strand
CGCCGGTGCCGCCGCAATGGATCGCGCTGGCGCACGGCACCCAACCCGTGACGCCTGCACGGCCTCGCCGCGCGCGCTGGCCACTGGCAGGCGCCATCGCGGCGGCGATGCTGCTGGCATTGGGCCTGGGCACCTGGCAGATGCGCGACACCGCGCCTGGCGAGATTGTCGCGGCAGCTTTGGCCGCGCGCGAAGAGCCCGCGCAGGACCGCAGTATCATCGTCGCGGCGAATGCCGATATCCGTCAGTACGACGCCATGCTGAAAGACGCTTTGGTGATGAAGGTCAAAGTCCCGGACCTGGGACGCATGGGCTATCGTCTCGCCGCCATCCATCTTCAGGGCGGACGCGCCGCCCAACTGGCCTATCGCGACAACGACAACCGCCTGTTCACCCTCTATGTGCGTCCCTCCGACGGCGCGGCACGCTTCGATCAGTTCGCGCGCGGCCCGCTGCGCGTCTGCGTCTGGCAGGACGATCAGATCGGCATGGTGATGGCGGGCGACGTCTCGACGGCAGCGATGCAGCGGCTGGCCAGCCTCGCCTATACGGGGCTTACGCTGTGACTTTCCTTTGGTCGCGCGGCCGGACGCAAAACCGCTTCGGCCTGTGTGGCCTGCGCACTTTTGCTGGCCGTCGCTCCTAACGTACCGACCGCGCCGCCATCGACTCCGGCGTGAACAGGGCGGGGTTATGAGGCGGCGTGACCTTGTAGCCCGCCGGTTCGCCATTGAAGGCAAAGCCATAGGCATATCCGCCCAACTCCAGATCATAGACGAACTGGCTACCCAGGATCAGCGCGGGAACATCGGGCATCAGATACATGGTGGCGTGCCCGAACTTCCAAAGCCTGTCCTGCTCGTCCCAGGAGTCGCTATAGACCGCGAACCATGTGTCCTCATCCAGATAAAGCCGCCGCCGCTTGACGATGTCATGCTGGCCCGCCGCCAATATACCTTCCACCACCCACACGCGATGCAGCTCATAGCGCAGCAGATCGGGATTGGCGTGATCCTTGCCCAGGATCGCTTTCACATCCTGCGCATAGAGACGGTTGTTGTTGTAGGGGACATACATCTCCTTCTTGCCCAGGATGCGGAAGTCGTAATGATCCAGTCCGCCGAAGAACAAATAATATTCATCCATGCTGACGAAGCCCGCCGAGTCCGGGTCGGGCACGTCATAGGAGATGGCGGGCGCCTTGCGCGCGCGATGCTCGCCCGGTTGCAGCCGCCAGGCCGCGAAATTGAAGCGGCGCGTATTGATGGGCTGCCAGTTCAGATACCCCTGCCCCACCCGGTTCGGCGGCGCGACGGCCATATGCAGGGTGCGGAAATAATAGCCGCCATAGGAATCCGGCGTGGCGTCCGGATAGTAATAGGGAAAATCCGTGATCTCGCGATAGGTCGTGGTCTTGTCCGCCGTGCCATCCGCCGACACGACCCAGGTGCTGACATTCACTTCCCGCGCCGGTCCCCAGAAGGCGAGCAGATGATTCCACATCATTTCCGCCCCGCTTTTGGGGATGGGAAAGGGAATGCCGCCCGCCGCGCCTTCCACGCCATAGGTGATGCCCTGGGGCGCCGCCCGCGCCGTCACCGCATTGCGCGCGATATTGTCATAGATCCGGTCCGGCAGGGCGGCGCTGCGCCGCGCGGGATAGATGTCCATGCGATAGTCGGGATAGCGCGCGAACAGCGCCTTTGCCCCTTCCGGCAGATGGTCGGCATGGTCGCGATAATTGCGCGCCGTAAGGGTCAGGACCGGCCTGTCGGCGGCGAAGGGATCGGGCCGGATGCCGCCGCCCGGATCGGCACGCCGATACCCTCCGGTCCAGGCCGGAATAGTGCCAGCCGCATTTCCTGCACGCTCCGCACCCACGGGCGTCAGTTCGGTCTTGAGGGACGCAGCTTCCCGTTCGGAGATGGCTGCATGGGCAGCCGCGACTGCGCCCGCCAGTACAAGTGCGATCCAGAATGCCGGAAGAAGCCGCAAGGCCGCCGCGCCCTTATTCGCCGCCGAATATACTGATATTGAAAGCCGGATGTATACGGTCAGCCGATCCTGGATGTTCGGCCTTGTCCTGTCCTGCATCCTGCCATGCGGTGCGAGGGCGGCGATGGTCTATGCCGAGGAAGGCCTGGACATACGCTGGGACAACACGCTGCGCTACAGCGCGGGCGTTCGCCTCGCCTCGGGCGATCCGGTTCTGTTGTCGCTTCCCAATAGTGACGATGGCGACCGCGCCTTCGCGCCCGGCCTGATGTCCAACCGTTTCGACCTCGTATCGGTGGTGAACATCGCAGCGGGAGAATTCGGCCTGCAGGCAGGCATCGCGGCCTGGTACGACACGGTCTACAACACCAGCACCGACAACAAGTCGGCGGCGACCTTCAACGCAATATCGGTCCCACCCGATCGCTTCACGCGCGCCACGCGCAAACTGAACGGCCAATATGCCGATCTGGGCGAGACTTTCGTCTATGGCAATTTTCTCTTGGGCGACATGCCGCTGTCGATACGTGCCGGACGCCAGACCCTGCTATGGGGCGAAAGCCTTTTCTTCGCCCAGAACGGCATCGCCGCCGCCATGGCGCCGGTCGATATCATCAAGACGCTTGGCACACCCGACGGCTATTCCAGCAACGCGTTCCTGCCGGTCGGCCAGGTGTCGCTGACCCTTCAGCCGCGCGAGGGGATTTCCCTCTCCGGCTATTATCAGTTCGAAGGCCGCGCCGCGCGCCTTCCCGGCGTGGGCAGCTATTTCAGCGACCGCGATGTTCTGGGCACCGGCGCGGAGCGCGCGCTGCTGCCGGGCGGGCAGTACCTGCTTCATGGCGCGGATGAACGCCATCCCGCCGATGGCCAGTTCGGCCTGGCGCTGCACATGCTGTTCGATGAAACCGATATCGGCCTTTACGCGCTGCGCTACAATATGCGCTATCCGGTTCTGACGTCCTATGCCATCCCATCCGCCCCGCAATCTTCCGGATATGCAGGCATGTTCCGCTCCGTCTATCCGCGCGGCATCGGCCTGTACGGGGTCAGCTTCAGCACCTATGCGGGCGCGGTCACGGTCGCGGGCGAACTCTCCGCGCGGACCGACAATTTGCTACTGGGTTTTCCGCCCGTGACGCAATACACCTTCGGCCCACTGCGCATCCTTCCCGGCGATGGGTATTCCAGGGGCGACTCGCTTCATGCGCAGTTCTCCGGAGCGGCCACCCTTTCGCGCGGCCCGCTGTGGGATAGCGCCGACATCAGCATGGAGATCGCAGCCAATCAGGTTCTCAACATCACATATAATCGTGCCGCCTTCTGGACCGGGCGCAACGACTGGTTCGCCGCCAGCGGACGGGCCCTGTTCCGCCCGCGCTATTTCGAATTGCTGCCCAACCTGGACGGAGCACTGGTGTTCGGACTGGGCTATAACCTGGCAGGCCGCTCCAGCACCGATTATACGCAGAATGCCGCCACGGGCGATTTCGAGCTT
>JAFIHO010000433.1 GCA_017849395.1 Hyphomicrobiales bacterium | reverse complement strand
GCAGGCCTGCGCCGGATGCGGCGCTTCTGCCAGAGACAGTGGATTTCAGGAAAGACTTGAAGCTGCTACGCGACATGGTTTTGTGCCCCTCGCGCCACCGGAAGGGTGGCGATGTTGAACCCGCGCACGGCGATTTTTCGCTCATTGCCTGTGATTGAAGTGTGTGAGGGGCAGCCTTCGACGTCTTGTCACTCCACGCCCAATAAATGTCGGCACGCATGGCACGCGCGCCCTCATTGCCCAATTTAAGTTCGCGATGCACGGCGCGATGATCGTATTTTGCGCAAATTGTGCGGCGATGCCCGTTCGTGCGCCCGCTAGCAACGATGCACGGGCAACCAAGACGGGGTTATGATTCCAGCGCAGTCTTCCGTAACAAGCAGAACGGGATAAGCGATGCGCCGCCGGGATCTATTGAACACTCTTGCCGCAGGCGGAGCGTTTTCCGCGCTCGGACTGGACGCATTGGCCGCAGATGTGCGCGCGGTGACAATTGCCTTCCCTCTGGACCTTCCCGACTGGGATCCGATGGTGAACAACACGCCCACCACATCGACCATCGTCAAATGCGTGTTCGATTCCCCGATGGACCTGACGCCCGACCTGAAGCTGGTCCCCCATGTCGTTACCTCCTGCCGCTGGCTGGACAAGGCAGGGTTGAGCTTCGAAATGAACCTGCGCGACGATGTGCTGTTCCACAATGGCGACAAGCTGACATCGCGGGACCTTAAGTTCACCCTGTTCGACCGGGTTCGCGCCGACCCCACCGTGCTGAGCGGCGCGCCCTGGCGCGGCGTCACGTCGGCGGAGACGCCAAGCGCGACGCGCTTGATCTTGCATTTCGACAAGCCGCTGGTGATCGCGCCGCTGGAGCTGGCCGAATTCGGTTCGGTGATCCTGCCGGCCGACTATTTCCAGAAAGTCGGGCAGGATGGTTTTCGGAAGGCGCCGGTCGGGAGCGGGCCTTTCCGGCTGGTGGAATATGTCCGCAACTCTCGCATCGTGCTGGAGGCCAACCAGAAATACTGGGCCGGAGCGCCCAAAATCCGGCGGCTCACCCTTCAGATTGTCGCCGATCCGGTGGCGCGCGCTGCCGCCATCCAGTCCGGCCAGGCCGACATCACCCTGAATTTGCCGGTGCGCGAGGTCGAGCGGCTGGGCGCCCTGCCCGGCATGAGCCCGCAGCTCAATTCCACCACCAGCATGACCTTCATCATGATGGTCAACAAGGGCGTGCTGAAGAACCGCAATGTTCGGTTGGCCATGCACCACGCGATCGACAAGCAAGCCATCTCCAAGGCCTTGACGGGCGGGCATATGCAGCCCGTCTGGATGCCGGCGGGGCCCGGGATGCCGGGCTATGTGCCGGGCTTCAAGATTCCCTATGACCCCGCAAAGGCGAAAGCCTTGCTGGCCCAGTCCGGTTACAGCAATGCCAAGCCGGTGAAGATCAATTTCTATGGCACCAATGGCGTGTTCCCCAGCGACTTCGACATCGCGCGCGCCATCGTGCAGATGTGGAAGCGCGTGGGCATCGAGGCCAGCCTGAAGATCCTGCCGCCCGCGGAGATTTATGCGTATCAGCGCAGTGACCGTTTCGACGGGCCGGTGATCAAGCCTTGGAATCCCGCGGCGGGCAATCCGTTCAGCTATAGCGGCTTCATGCTCGATCCCAGCCGGGTCTACTCGGTATGGCGGAGCGAGGACGCCAAGGAGCGGCTGATGCCGCTGCTGGTCGAACTTGACGACGTCAAGCGCACCGAGGGCTTCAAGGCCTTCGACCAATGGCAGGTCAGCCAGGGCTATTCGATCCCCTTGTTCCAGGGGCTGGCTACAGTGGTGGCGCGCAAGAACCTCAACTACCGCGCCTATCACAGCGGCTATCTGCGGCCCAGCACCTGGAGCTGAGGCAAACCGCGCCCGTTACACGGGTCGCGGCAAGCCGAAATGGTCGCGCATGGTGCCGCCCGCATAATCGTTGCGGAACAGGCCGCGCTTCTGCAGCACCGGCACCACTTCATTCACGAACACTTCCAGCTCCAGCGGGAAGTGCCAGGGCAGCAGAATGAAGCCGTCGCAGGCGCCCTCACCCACCCATTCGCCGATGAAGTCCGCGATGGTTTCCGGCCCGCCGACACAATGGACGTGGCTGTAGGTGCGCCGCGTCATACGCTTGCAGTAGCTGCCCAGCGTGTCGTCGGGAAGGATATTGGCCAGATATTTGCGCTTGTCGCCCCCGACATTGGGGCGGGTATCGGCTTCCATCGCCGCCAGCACATCCTCGAAGGGGAATGGCGCGTCCATGCGATAGCCCGACATGTCCATGTTGAAGCGCTCGCTTAGCAGCGCCATCTGGATGTTGGGATGAACCAGTTCTGCATAGAACTCTTCCTTCTCGCGCGCTTCCCTGTCAGTGGAGGCAACGATCGGCACAAAGCCGGGCATGGTCTTGATCGTGTCCGGATCGCGACCATAGCCCCGCGCCCGCTCACGCATGCCCGAACGGAACGCGATGCCCTGTTCCTTGGTAGGGATGGAGCAGAAAATCACCTCCGCGAAATAGGCCGCGAAATCCATGCCGGTCTCGGACATGCCGGCCTGGATGAAGACGGGATTGCCCTGGGGTGAGCGGGGCAGATTGAGTGGCCCGCGCACCGCGTTCCACTTGCCCGCGAAGTTCAGCGCCTGCACCTTGGCCGGGTCATAGAAAAGACCGCGCGCCTTGTCGGCGATGACGGCGTCGTCCGCCCAACTGTTCCAGAGCGCACGGATGATATCGATAGTCTCGCGCGCCGTGGCATAGCGCAAATCCTTGTCGGGATGGCCTTTCTCGCTGAAATTGCGGCCCGCCGAGGCGTCGGTCGTGACCACGTTCCAGGCGGTGCGGCCCTTGCTGAGATGGTCGATGGTGGCGATCGTGGACGCCAGCAGATAGGGATCGTGATAGGTCGAGGAGTAGCTGGCGGCCAGGCCGATATCCTGCGTCGCGGCGGACAAGGCGGCGATGATCGTCATCGGATCGAGGGAGTTCATCGCGACTTCGCCGAAGATATGGCCATTGCGCTCGCGCGCCGCCAGCGTGTCCTCGAAGAAGATCATGTCCAGCTTCCCCCGCGCCGCCAGACGCGTGGCATCGAGATAATGGTCTATCCCCGTCAGCCCGGCAGGATTGGAGGCGGGATGCCGCCAGGCCGCGATATTATGGCCGTGCGACAAGAGCCAAAGGCCCAGATGCGCCATGCGGTCGGACATCACGCCGCTCCCTTCATGCGGTTTGCGGGACGGGCAAGGCCCAGGTGATCGCGCAGGGTTTGGCCTTCATACTCGGTTCGGAACATGCCCTTGGCGCGCAACAGCGGAACCACATCAGCGGCGAAGGCCGCAAGGTCGCGCGGCATCACCGCGGGCAACAGGTTGAAGCCCGTACAGGCGCCGCCGGAGAACCACGCCGCCATCAGATCGGCAAGGCCCTGCGCCGTTCCGGCGAAGAACAGGCCGCCCGCTTCCGGCGCGGCAAGGCCGTTCAGTTCGGCGATCCGCTCGCGCGCCTCTGCATCCGTCGCGCCCAGCACGAAATGCAGATCGGCCAGCAGGAGCGGGCCGCCCAGTTTGGCGTTCAGCAATTTCGCCGTCTCGGCTGTGCTTTCGCGCGCAAGGACCAGATCGGCCTGTGCGGCGGCAAACGAAAGGCCGCCAGCCGACAGATCGGCAGTCAGGACCGGGGGGTGGCCCTGAGGCGGGCGCGGCGCATTCAGCGGCCCGTCCGAAAAGAAGTATTTTCCGCTGTGCCCAACGCGATGCACCTTCTCATGGTCGGTGAAGATCGCGTTTTCCTTGTCGAGACGCAGGGCGTCGTCTTCCCAACTGTCCCACAATTCACGCACCAGCTCCGCATACTCCATGGCCCGTTCATAAGGCGCGGTGATGTGCTGGTGGGCGAAGCGGGGATAGTTGGCTTCGTCGTCGGGGCCGGAAGCCGGTACGGCCAGCCACGCGCTGCGCCCGCCGGACAAATTGTCGAGCGCGGCGAAGGCGCGTGATGTATTGAAGGGTTCCCAATATGCCATGGGCAATTGCGCGGCGAGTCCGATGCGGCGCAGGGGAATCATCAGCGCGGCGATCAGCGATAGCGGCTCCAACTGGATCGATTGCGAGAAGGCCGGTCCCGGCAGCGCACTCGAGCGCACCGGGTATCCCGCCATCACGAAATCTAGCTTCGCGTCTTCCGCCAGTCGGCCCTGCGCGATGAAGGTCGCAGCATCCGTCGCGGCGGCGGCATCGAAGCCGGGCATGCGCCAGGCGGCAGGATGGTGCCCCGCCGCATCCAGCGAAAGTCCCAGCACCATATGTTTGCGTGTCATCTCCACCTCATGGATCGCCCGGCACGCCGAAGCTTGGCGCGGTTTCGGGGTCGCGGGCGCGGTTCACGTAATCCTCGACCTGCGGTTCATAGCGTTTCCACAAATCCTGCAGATCGCCAACCGGATTGTCGCTCCAGTCCACCCGCAGATCGACAATGGGCCAGGCGACATCGCGCACCACCGCCACGCCTGCCGAATGTACCGGCCCCGCCTCGCCCCCTGCCGCCTGCCCTGCGGCGAGTGCCGCAAGCAGGCGTTCCGCCAGCGCGCCCCTGGCGCTTTCAAAGGCGCGAAGCATTGCGGCGGGCACATCGGGATCGGCCAGGAGATTGCCGGCCGCCACCGCGCGCGCGCCAACCGCCGAGCCGGTGATGCCTAGCCCATTCGCGCCGGTATGCACGGCAGGCGTTCCATTGGCTCCCACGACTGCCAATTGCCGCCATGCGCCAAACCGTGTCCCTGCCAGTGTCACCGCCAGCGCATCCGATGCGGATACGCCAGCCTCCAGCCGGTGCAGGATCGCACCGCCCAGTGCCGGATCGGTCACATTCTGGCTCGCCACCGCGCCCACGCCGGGGCGCAGATGCACGCAACGCGCGGCCACCGCCGGGGAGGACGAGGATATGGCGATGCCGAAGCCGGTCGCGTCGCGCGCGGTGATGGAGAAAGTCATCCTTCCTCCGGCAGAACGGCGGTCACGTCGATCTCCACCAGCCATTCGGGCCGCGCCAAAGCCGACACGACGACGCCCGTCGAGACGGGGAACACACCCTTAAGCCAGCGCCCCACGACGCGGTAGACCGCCTCGCGGTAGCGCGGGTCGGTGAGATAGATCGTGATCTTGCAGATATGCTCCAGCTTTCCGCCCGCCTCCGCAAGAAGCGTGGCGATGTTGGCCATGGCCTGTTCCGCCTGTCCCTCCGCATCGCCCACCGCAACATTGGCTCCGGTATCGAGCGTCTGCCCCACCTGCCCGCGCACGAACACCATCGCGCCCCGCGCCACCACGACATGGCACAGATCATTGTCCAATTTCTGTTCGGGATAGGTGTCTTTGGTGTTGAACTTGCGGATACGGGTGTGCATGGCTCAGGCCCTGGCCGGCAGTTTCTGGACCGCGCCATAGCCGCGATTGACATAGAGCAGAGGCGCGCCTTCTGCGGCGATGAAAATGTCCTGTACCGCTCCCAGCAGAATGTCGTGGGTGCCCACACTGTGAATTTCCGTCAACCGGCAATCCAGAGCCACCAGCGGATCAACCAGGCGCGGAGCGCCCGTCGCCATGGATTCCCACTGGGCGCAATCGAACTTTGTCGTGCCGCCGGACTGGCGCTGGCTGGCGAAGGCATCGGAAATGAAGGACTGGTCGTCGCGCAAAACATTCACGCAGAACACGCCATTGGCGAGAAGCCTGGCGGAGCTGTTGCTGCCGCGATTGACGCAGACCAGGAGGGTCGGATTATCACCATCGGCGGAAACCGGGGTCATCGCCGACACCGTGATGCCCGCGCGCCCCGCCGTGCCATCGGTGGTGACGATGGTGACGGTCATGGCGGCGTTGCTCATGGCGCTTATGAAGCGGGCGCGCAGCGGCAGGTCGTCGGGAAGGGTCACGGGACTGCTCCGTTGCGCTTGGGCTTCAGGCCGGGTGGCAGAACTTTCACGGAGAGGTCGGCCGCCTTCTGCACAAAGGCTAACGGGCCGTTCCAGTCGAAGCTGCGATAGACCGCCGCCAGATGGGCGAAAGGCGGCGACTGGGCGAACAGCTGGAAGGTCAGACGGTGCCCCGCATAGTCGGAATTGAGCAGGTCGCGCGCAAAAGCGAGCAGTTTGCGGCGATCCTCCGGCTCCCAGTCGTCATTGACCTTGTAGAATTTCTCAAGCCAGGGGCGGGTTTCCGGGTCATCGAACGCCGCCTTGTCGGGCGTCACGCAGATCTGGCCGCCGCACAGTTCGCGCGCGATATGCATCATCTCATGCAGCTTGCTGGTCGCAAGGACCCTGCCGGTGAACAGCAGCGACTGGTTTGGCATCAGGAGACCCGCCGGACTGCGTTCTCCCAGGGCCACGGCGGCGGTCAGATGGGCGTTGATGCCTTCGCGATAACAGGCCAGTTGCGCCAGTTTCTCCTGGACCGCCTGCTGCTTGTCCAGTCCGGTCTGGCGCGCATTGAACAGCGCAGCGCCGATCAGCATGTCTGCAAGTTTGAGGTTGCGCTGGACATAGGCGAAGGCGGAATAGCGATGCAGCGTGGCGCGGATGAAGCTGGCCGCGCGGGTGTGGCGGTAGAACAGCACGTTCTCCCATGGCACCAGGACGTCATCGAAGATCACCAGGGAATCGATTTCGTCGAACTTGTTGGCCAACGGATAGTCTGCCGCCGGGCCGCGGCCCGCGAAGCCGGTGCGGCAGATGAATTTCAGGTTGGGAGAGGAAAAATCGCAGATGAAGCCCACCGCATAATCGGAATAGTCGGAATCGCCCCAGTTGGCGATCGTCGGCTTGGTGAAGGCCTGGTTTGCGTAGGCCGCCGCGGTTTCGTATTTCGCGCCGCGCACCACCAGCCCGGCATCCGTTTCCTTCACCACATGCAGCAGCATGTCGGGATCCTGATCCTGGGGCCGCTTGGATCGGTCGCCCTTGGGATCGGTGTTGGCGGAAACATGGAAAGGGTCCAGCTCCACCACCCGTGCGACATGGTTGCGGATATTGGCGGAGAAGCGAGGATCGACTTCGTTCAGCAGGTCCTGACCATCATGGAGCGACCACATCTCACCCACGGTTTCGTCACCGATGCGGGTAACGATGCCGCCGATCCTGTCCAGTACCGTGTCGGTGGCGCGACGCTTGTCCCACCAGTCGTCCTGGGTCATGGGAAGCTTGTTGCCAATGGCGTGGCGCTGGCCATTGTCGCAATAGCTCATCACCTCGCGCGTCGCCGCATCATGCTGCATGTCATAGACAAGCGCGCGGATGTCGACCAGCGGCTTGAAGCTGGGATGGACGGTGACATCCTTCACCCGCTCGCCATTGATGAAGACCTGCCGGCCGTCGCGCAGCGAATCCCGGTATTGCCGGCCTGTCCGGATCATGTCCCAGTCCTGATTACCCCGCGAACATTACGCCAGCCCGGCGCCGGGCGATTGTGGAAACCACCGCGAATTGTTGACCAGCCGTGCTGTCCCGGGGCGGCACCGGGCAGACAAATCTTCGGGCGCTGCCGACCCGGTCGCGCCGCCCCGATGCTTGCGCCCCCGTGGCCGGGCCCGCACAATTCCCGCCTCTCACAGGGCAAGACATGACAAAAATATCTTCCGCGAAGCTTTCGGGGCAGTTCAGGATCGGCGGCGAGATCGCGGTCAATCGCCTGGGCTATGGCGCCATGCAGATTACCGGCAAGGGCATGTGGGGCTGGCCGGAGAACCGGGAGATCGTGCGCGAGACGCTGGCGCTGCTGCCGAAGCTGGACATCAATCTGATCGACACGGCGGATGCCTATGGCCCCGGCGTGAGTGAGTTGCTCATCAAGGAATCCCTGCATCCTTACGCAGCCGGGACACTGGTCACCACCAAGGGGGCGAATGTCCGGGGCGGTCCGGGCTTGTGGAATCGCAATGGTAGCCGCAACTATCTGCGGCAATGCACCGTGCTGAGCGCGCAGCGCCTGGGTGTGGAGCGCATCGACCTGTGGCAGCTGCATCGCATCGACGTGAACATCCCGGCTGTTGAGCAGTTTGCTACCATCGCGGAGATGATCAAGGACGGCTTGATACGCTTTGCCGGACTTTCCGAAGTCAGCGTGGCGGAGATCAAACAGGCCCAGGAATTCTTCCCCGTCGCCACGGTGCAGAACCAGTACAATCTGGTGGACCGCAAGAGTGAGGATGTTCTGAACTATTGCGAGGCCAACGGCATCGGCTTCATGCCATGGCATCCGCTGGCGGCGGGCAAGCTGGCCGCGCCGGGTTCGGTCCTGGATGCCATCGCGAAGAAACTGGGCGCAACACCAGGCCAGGTCGCCCTGGCCTGGGTGCTGAAACGCTCGCCGGTGATGCTGCCCATTCCCGGCACGAAGAACCCGCAGCATCTGGTCGAGAATGTCGCGGCGGCTTCGCTGCAACTTTCCGATGCGGATTTCGCGGCCCTGGATGAACAGGGCCGAGCCGCTGCGGCAGCGTGACTATTCGCGCGTGTAGTTAGCGGGGACTTTCGGCTCCGGTCCCGCCTTGACCCACAGAACGATCTCGTTGCCCCAGGGATCGCGGAAGGCGTGATTGTAGCCGTTGAATTCCTTCCAGTAATGATCCTTCCACAGGATCGTCGCCCCGCGCGCCAAGGCGGCGTCGAGAATCTTCACATGATCCTGCCCGTCGCCGACCAGGATCCAGATGCGCGCCTTGCGTCCGCCATCGGCCAGCTTGCGCGGTTCGACGCCGTTCAGGTCTGGATGAGGCCGGGCATTGGCGGCATTGAAGATGCCCAGATGCAGATTGCCGATCTGGCTTTCGCTGCCGTCCTTGTTAAGAAAGTTTCCGCCCGGCACCATGCGGTGAAACACGCCGGTGGGGCGATGGTCGTCCTGCCAACCGAACACTTCGGCGTAGAATTTTCCTGCCGCGACAGGATCGTCGGAGGCCAGGTCCACGAAGATAAGCGTATTGGGCGTCGTCATCTTTTCCTCTCTGCTTGTCAGATCACATAAAATCCATGGGTCGCGTCGCGCGCAAGTTGGTCGACCAGGCCGAACTCCCAGTCGAGATAGGCCTGCATCGCCTCCTTCGCATTATCCACCCCTTCATAGGGCCTGCGATAGATGTCGTCATCCGGCGTGGCGGCATGGGTCAGGCCGGATTCCAGCGCGCGGCCGCTGGTCATCCAGGCGGCAGTGCCGCCCTCCAGCACCATAACCTTGCGGCCGGACAGTCTGGCCAGTTCCGGCGCGGCGAACCGGGCCAGCACACCATCGAGCGAGGTCAGCACCAGATCGCCCTGCGGCAGCCGGGGAAGCGCATGGGGCAATTGCGCCCGGATCGCGAACCAGGCGCCGGGGATATGGCCGCGCTTATGGTCAGGGCTGGCGGCAAGGTCTATGACCACGGCATCGGTTTTCGTCGCGAGTTCGGCGGCGGTGATGAGAATGACTGACGGCGGCGGCGGCCATTGCGCCTGCCACGGCCCGGTTTCAAGTTCGCCATCGAAACCGCCTTCCAGCACACAGACATCCCAGCCCATCTGCGCCAGCCAGGAGGCCGTCATGTCGGCACGCGCGCCGCGATTGTCGGCCAGCACGATGCGCGCGCCGCGCACCGGCGCAAACACGTCCGTCTCCTGGACGAGTTGCCCGCCCGGCGCGCTGCGGAAACCGGGGATATGGCCCGCCGCATATTCTTCCGGCGTGCGCACGTCGAAACGATAAAGCGTGCGCGACGCATCGCGCGCCATCAGGTCCAGCGTTTGCAGATCGATATGCCGCACACCCGCGCGATAGGCGACGGCGCGGGCGGCGCGGCGCGCTTCGGCCTCGCCTTCGGCCGCGGGTTCGGAGAAACGCTCGGCCTTGCCGCGTTCCAGAGTTTGTCCCGCCAGCATCCAGCCGATGGTGCCGTTGCGCAGCGCGAACACGCGGTTGGGCAGCCCCGCATTGATGAGCGACTGCGCCCCGATGATGCTGCGGGTGCGGCCAGCGCAGTTGACGATGATGGTGGTAGCGGGATCGGGCGCCTGGGCACGGGCGCGCAGGACCAGCTCAGCGCCCGGTACGCTGACGCCCTTGGGGATGCTCATGGTGTGATATTCCTCGAAGCGGCGCGCATCCAGCACCACCACATCGGGATTGTTCTCGATCAGCGCCTTGGCTTCGGGCGCCGGCAGTGACGGGGTATGGCGCGAAGATTCCACCAATTCGCCAAACGCCTTGCTGGCCGAATTCACATCCTGGAAGAGTTCCAATCCCGCTTCGCGCCAGCCGGACAAACCACCCCGTAATTCCAGCACGTGATCATAGCCCAGTGCGATAAGGCGCTGCCGCGCTTTCGCGACCAGCGCTTCGCCATTGTCGTAAAGGACGATCTTCGTATCCTTGCGCGGTATGCGGTCGAGGACCTCCATCTCAAGCCGGCTCAACGGCAGGCAGTCGGCGAATAGCGGATGATCCTTGGCATAAGGCCCCTCCTCCCGCACATCCAGTATCGCAATTTCGCGCCGTGCCAGCAGGTCGCGGCGCACATCGAGGGGCGCAATGGTCGCGTTGGCATAGCCGGAAATGAAAGTCTTCGCCTGGCCGTCCGGCGCGAACACATGGCGAGATACTGCACCGATATCGGCGCCATAGACATGAATACTGATTGAAACCCGGTCATCCAGCGCGTTGCTGACCTTGTGGATGTCGCCGACTGCCGGCGACACGGCCTCGACCTCTCCACGCTCCAGCCGATGCGGCGCGCTTGCGGCCAAGCCGCCCTGTTTCAGCGCGTAGCGTTCGCCGATCTCCGCACCGCGCAGCACGCCGATCAGGCCCCAGACCGTATGGTCATGCACCGGCGTAGCCTGTCCCGGACCCCAGACGAAGCTGACCACCGAAAAACGGGCCGCCGGATCGCGATGCAGCAGATATTGGGTGTAACGCGCGGGATGAGGCTGGGCATATTCTTCCGGCAGCCAGTCATCATTGGCGACAAGCTGCCGCAGCAAGGCCGCGCCGTCGCGCAGAATTTCCGCTTCCGCATTGGTGCGATCCAACAGTGCGCCAAACCCGGCGACGAAATCTTTGAACACGGGAGACATCATTCGGCGGCACGCGCCTGCCGCGCGGCGGCGTGACGGTTCTGCGGAAACGGCAGCCCCAGGCTTTCGCGGAAAGTCGTACCTTCATATTCTTCGCGATAAAGGCCGCGCTTTTGCAGGATCGGCACCACCAGATCGACGAACAGGTCAAGCTGCCCCGGCAGGGTCTCGAACAGCATGAAGCCGTCGGCGGCGTTTGTTTCGAACCATTCCTGCATCCGGTCAGCCACCTGGTCCGGCGTGCCCACAAACTCGCCGCGCGGCGTGGCCAGTTGCTGCGCAAGCTGGCGGATGGTCAAATTCTCGTTGCGCGCCCGGCCATAGAAGCGTTTCGCGGTGCTGTTCCACACCACATTCTCCATCTCCGGGAACGGACCATCGAGGTCATACTGGTAGAAATCATGGTCGCTGAAGGTGCGCGACAACAGGCCCATGCCGGATTCCAGCGGCGCCAGCGCGACAAGCTGCTGGTAATTGGCTTCCGCCTCTTCCGCCGTGCGGCCAATAACGGGGCTCATTTCCGGCAGCACCTGGATGATGGACGAGTCGCGCCCAAAGCCTTCGGCCCGCTTCTTCACGTCGGCATAGTAGCCGCGCATCGCATCGGTCGTGCTGGTCGCTCCCCCGGAAAAAATGGCCTCGGCGCGCCGCGCCGCGAAATTGCGGCCATCGTCGGATGCGCCCGCCTGAAAGATCACGGGATGGCCCTGTGGCGAGCGCTTGATGTTCAGCGGGCCGCGCACCTGGAAGAATTCGCCTTCATGGTCCAGACGGTGCAGTTTCGACGTATCCGCGAACACGCCCGCCGCCTTGTCGGCGACAAAGGCGTCGTCTTCCCAGCTGTCCCACAGGCCTTCCACGATATCGAGATATTCCGCCGCCATGCGGTAACGCACCTCCGACACCGGATGCGCGGGCTTGCTGAAATTTGCGGCGCTGTCGGCCAGCCAGGACGTCACGACATTCCAGCCCACGCGGCCGCCGCTGATATGATCCAGCGACATCAGTTGCCGCGCCACGTTGAACGGCTCGGAATAGGTGATACTGACGGTTCCCACCAGCCCGATATGTTTCGTCACCGCCGCCAGCGCCGAAAGAATGGTGATGGGCTCAAAACGGCTCATCAGATGGGGGCTGACCTTTTCGGTGATCGCCAGGCTGTCGGCGACGAACACGAAATCGAACTTGCCGCGTTCGCAAAGCTGCGTTTGGCGCGCGTAGAATGCGAAATTGGTGCTGGCGGTGACGTCAACATCCGGGTGCCGCCAGTCGCCCCAGCCGCGGCCGACGCCGTGCAGGATGAAGCCGAGCTTGAGCTTGCGGGTTTTGGTCACCTGTCGAGGTTAGGGGGAGGCTTGCAGCACCGCAATTGCCGGGCGCCGCGGCATGTCGGCCATGCGCGGACCATCTAAAGTTGGTGCGCGGAGGATCAAGTCGTGGCGGACAGGATGTCGCGCGCCTGTGCCGCGTCCCGGTTCATCTGGGCAATCAGTTCAGGGGCGCCGGAGAAATTTGCTTCGGGCCTGAGCCAGGCGACCAGTTCCACGCAGAGATTCTTGCCATACAGATCGCCATCGAAATCGAACAGATGGGTCTCCAGCAACGGCATTTCGGTACGGTACATGGGACGTATGCCGAAATTGGCGACACCGTTGCGGCGCAACGCCACGCGATTTCCGTCCAGCACCTTGATCCGCACCGCATAAATGCCGCGCGCGGGCGATACGCAATTTTCCAGCACCATGTTGGCGGTGGGAAAGGACAAGGTACGGCCGCGCGCATCGCCATGCCGGACGCGTCCTTCCACCGCCCAGCAACGGCCCAGCAACCGCGCCGCCTCGTCGGGCCGCGCATCCACCAGCGCCGCTCGAATTCGCGCCGCGCCGATACGATAGGGACCGTCCGACACCGGATACGCGGCAACGACCGTGAAGCCTTCCACTTCGCCCGCGTGAGCCAGTCCCGCGAAACCGCCGCCACGGCCTTCGCCGAACTGAAAAACCTCGCCCATGATCACGGCATGTGCGCCAAGACCTTTCAGAAGCACGTCCTGCACAAACTCGGGCGCGGAACGGCGCGCCAGCGCGTCGTCGAAGCGCAGCGCGAACAAGGCATCTACGCCCAGTTCCGCCAGCAACCGCGCTTTCGCGCGCAGCGGCGTCAGGCGGCCCTGATCCATCCCGAAATATTCACGCGGCTGCGGCTCGAAGGTCATCACCACCAGCTTGCGTCCGTCCTGGCGCGCCATCTTTTTCGCCTGGGCGATCAGAGCGCGATGCCCCAGATGCACGCCATCGAAATCGCCCATTGCCACAACAGCGCCGCGAAAATCCGCAGATACAGTGTGGAAATAGCGAAAGATACGCATCGGATCGGCAAGGGTCCCGGCAGGTCATGCTCATCGAAAAAGCAATCCCGCCTTAAGTCAACGCATGGTGCGCCGCAGCTTGCGCCAATGTGCCATTTTCCTTGGTCCTGCCCGCCCCGGCCCCAATTGCCGCAGGCGCGGATGGCGACGCAGGGGCGGGGCCTGCTATATGCGGCCCATGCAAGCCGAAATCGCGCCGTCCCGGGGATTGCTTCGCCATCCGCCCTTTACATTCTATTTCCTGGGGCGCGTCTTTTCCGAGTTCGCCTATCAAATCTCCGCCGTGGCGATCGGCTGGCAGATCTATGCCATGACCCATAGCGCGTTCGCGCTGGGCATGGTTGGACTGGCGCAGTTTCTGCCGACCCTGGTGCTGACGTTTACCGCGGGGCATGTCGCCGACCGCCATGACCGGCGGCGCATTGTGCAGCTTTGCCAATTGGTGGAGGCGGGCACGGCGCTGTTCCTGGCGCTGGGCAGTTTTGGCGGCTGGCTGACAGTGCCCGAAATTTTCGCGGCCGTGATGGTGTTCGGCACGGCGACCGCATTCGAAAGCCCAGCCGCCGCCGCGCTGCTGCCGGCCGTGGTGCCCGATGGCATGTTGCAGCGGGGGACGGCACTTTCCACCGGCGCGTTTCAGGTGGCCATCGTCAGCGGGCCGGCGTTGGGCGGGTTGACCTACGCGCTGGGTTCCTGGGTGCCTTATGCAATCATGGCCGCGTTCTGGCTGCTGGGCATGGCCGTCACCGCCGCGATCCGGCTTGACCGGCCGGTGGAGACGGCACGGGAGGCCGCTTCCTGGGGCGACATGTTCGCGGGTGTCGGATTTGTACGGAACAACCAGGCCATCCTGGGCACCATCTCGCTCGACCTGTTTGCGGTGCTGCTGGGCGGCGCCACTGCGCTGATGCCGATTTATGCCGCCGACATACTGCACACTGGCCCCTGGGGCCTGGGCGTGTTGCGCGGCGCCCCCGCCATCGGCGCGCTGGCCATGTCCGTTTATCTGACGCGCTGGCCGATCGCACGGCGCACCGGGCTGCGCATGTTCCAGGCGGTGATCCTGTTCGGTCTCGGCACGGTCGTGTTCGCCGTGTCGCGCGACATGACGCTGTCGCTCATCGCGCTGGTGTTCATGGGGGCGGCGGATACGGTCAGCATGGTGATCCGCATTTCCCTTGTCCAACTGGCGACGCCCGATGCGATGCGCGGGCGGGTCAGCGCGGTAAACTTCCTGTTCGTCAATGCCTCCAACCAACTGGGGGAGTTCCGGGCCGGATTGGCGGCGGCGCTGATGGGCACGGTGCCCGCCGCACTGATGGGCGGCATCGGAACGGTTGCCGTGGCGCTGCTATGGATGAAACTGTTCCCCAAGCTGAAAAGCTGGGACCGGCTGGAATAGAGTCCAACCGGCGTTCAGTTGCCGAGCCAGGCGGCCACGGCCTTGGCCTGTTCCGGTGTCATCAGCCAGACGTGATGATTCATCGGGTCCGCGACTCGCGCCGCCATGGTGAAGGACAGAATTTGCGTTTCCAGATATTCCGAATGCTGTCCGGCGAGGCGCGGCACGTCCTCCCCGCCTTCTCCCCGTGCCCCATGACAAGACTGGCAGGCGGGAATGTCCTTCGCGCCGCGCCGATAGAGGCGCTCGCCGGGCTGACCGGTCTTCGCGGTCCATGGCGGCGGTAATTGTCCGGCATAGAAATTGGCCAGCGCCGCGATCACGTCGCTTTCCAGTCTTGGCGCGATGTCGCCCATGGCATGAATTGCGCGCGGCGCTTCTCGCACCGGATAGCGAAGGCTGTGCAACCGCGCATACAGATATGAGGCGGACTGCCCATTCAATCGCGGCACACCAGCGGTCGGGCTGTCGCCCGTTTCGCCATGACAGCCGGCACAGCGGGTGGCGCGAATCTGCGCGGCGGTTTCCTGCACCTCGGACTGGGCTCTCGCCGCGCCTGCCGAGAGGCAGGCCATCGCCAGAAACGCTGTTGCAACCCGGATCATGAAGGCCCCATGCT
>JAFIHO010000432.1 GCA_017849395.1 Hyphomicrobiales bacterium | reverse complement strand
CGCTGATTAAGAGTCAGCTGCTCTACCAACTGAGCTAATCACCCACACGCCGGAAAGCACCGGAGAGGGGCGGCTTATAGCGAAGGGGTCCGCCCGTGTCCAGAAAAGACCTAAAGCCTTCTGTGAACTAATTTTTCCGGGGCCGACAGGCACCTTCTTTGCTCGGGAAGGCTATATAGAGGAATCGAGGGCTGCACGAGCCCGTGGCGTCGCGAGGATGGAAAGGCGGGCGTCCGGCGCGCCGTTTCAACCGTGACGATGGGAGAATCAGATAATTCCGCCCGAATGGCGGGGGATTTCCACTTGGCGGTGGATGTGAACGCTCATCAGAAGGCCAAAGCCGAACATCACGGTCATCATGGCGGAACCGCCATAGGACAGAAGGGGCATGGGGATGCCCACGACCGGGATCAGACCCATAACCATCGCGCCGTTGATCATGATGTAGAAAAAGAAATTCAGGGTCACCCCCATCGCCAGCAGGCGCCCGAACTGGCTGCGCGCGCTCATCGCGGTCTGGATGCCATAGACGATGATGGTGCCAAACAGGATCAGCAGCGCCAGCGCGCCGACAAAACCGAACTCCTCGCACACGCTGGTCAGGATGAAATCGGTCTGCTTTTCGGGCAGGAAGTTCAAGCGGCTCTGAGTGCCCTGGAGGAAGCCCTTGCCGGTGACACCGCCCGAACCGATCGCGATCTTGGCCTGGGTGATGTTCCAGCCAGCGCCCAGCGCGTCGGATGCCGGATCGAGGAAGGTCTCAACCCGCGCTTTTTGATAGTCGTGCAGTACATATTCCCAGGCAACAGGCACCGCCGCCGCCACCGCCCCGGCCGTAGGCGCGATCCACCACCAGGAAAGGCCCGCCATAAACAAGAGCGATACACCATCCGCGACAATTATGAGGGTCGTTCCCAAATTGGGCTGCAGCACGACGAAGATGGCAGGTAGCGCGATCATGCCCAGCGCGATGGCCAGCGGCACGGGCCGGGACACTTCTTCGACACTCTTGCCGTGCAGATAACGCGCCAGCGCCAGCACCAGCGAGATCTTCATCAGTTCGGAGGGCTGTAACTCGATGGGCCCCACCATGATCCAGCGCTGCGCGCCCAGTCCGACATGACCCGCTACATCCACTGCCACCAGCAGCAGCATGGCGAGACCATAGGCGGGATAAGCCAGGCTCATCCACACCCGTATATCGATCACTGCCACCACCAGCAGGACTACGAATCCCACCAGGAACTTGACGATCTGGGACAGCGCCCAAGGATGAAACGCCCCTCCGGCGACCGAATAAAGCGCAGCGAACCCCGCGCAAGCACACAAGGTTATGAGCAGCAATAACGCCCAGTTCACCTCCAACAGCTTGTCGGCGAAGGACAGGGTACGTTTCGCCGCCGCATAGGCCCGGACGGCCATCAGCCGCCTCCCTTGATCGTTGCGCCAGACGCGGCACTGGCCGCTGTCATGGGATAGGCGGCGCGCATGCCGGAAGGATCGCGCTTCTGGGTGAACAACAATATGTCCCGCGCCATCTGTACATGCGGATGGGGGATGCTGGCGCCATGCTCCATAATCGAGACGATGGCGTATTTGGGGTTGATGACCGGCGCGAAAGCGGTGAACAGGGCGTGATCGCGCAGCTTCCAGTCCAGATGCTCATTCTTGGTCAGACCACGGGCATGCTCCTCACGGGTGAAGACGCGAACCTGGGCAGTGCCTGTCTTGCCCGCCATCTCGAAGCCCGGATCGGTGATGCGCCAAGGGAAAGCAGTGCCGCCCGGCTCGTTGGTGACGCGTCTCAAACCTTCGCGCACCGTCATCAGGGCATCTTCGGAAAAGTCGAGTTTTCCAACGGTGCCACGCGTCATCACGCGGCCACCCACCTGATGCACCAGACGCGGTGTCACGGCGCGTCCACTGGCGATGCGCGCTACCTGCTGCACCAGTTGCAAAGGCGTGGCAGTGACATAGCCCTGGCCGATGGCGACGGACAGGGTGTCACCCTGCTGCCAGGCGCTGCGATAGGTCTTCTTTTTCCATTCCCGGCTGGGGATGAGACCACCGCGCTCACCCGGCAGCTCGATGCCGGTAATCGCTCCCATACCCAGCTTGCGCGCCGCTTCTTCGATGCGGTCGATGCCGACCCGCCGCGCGGTCTCGTAGAAGAACACGTCACAGCTATTCTTGAGCGCACTGACCACATCCTGACTACCATGGCCCTTCTTCTGCCAGCAGTGGAATTCATGGCCGCCAAACACATAACGGCCATTGCATCCGACATGAAAATCCGGGGTGGCAATTCCGGCCTCAATAGCTGCCAATGCGACCACCGGCTTGAAGGTAGAGCCGGGCGGATAGGTACCGCCCATGACCTTGTTCAGCAGTGGTTTGTGGTCGTTCTGGGTCAGGCTGCGCCACTGTTCACCGGAAAGGCCGATATTGAACAGATTGGGATCGAATCCGGGCGTGGAGGAAAAAGCGATGACATCGCCATTATTCACGTCCATCACCACACAAGCGGCGCTTTCCTCGCCCAGCCGCGCATCGGCAAAGCTCTGTACCTCATGGTCGATAGTCAGCCAGACGTCCTGGCCCGACACGCCCGGCGTGTTGCCGAGTTCCCGGATGACGCGGCCATAGGCGTTGACCTCGACACGTGACGCACCCGCCTCACCGCGCACTTCCTGATCGAATTGTTTCTCGATGCCGCGCTTGCCAATGCGATAGCCCGGCAGACTCAGCATCGGGTCATTGTCAGTCTTCTTGTCGGCCTGCGATACCGATGCGACATAGCCCAGCACATGCACCAGTTCCTTGCCGAAGGGGTAGGCGCGGGTCTCGCCCACTTCGGGCTGGATGCCGGGCAGGTAGGGCAGGTGAAGATTGACGCGCGAAAATTCTTCCCAGCTCAAATTTTCCGCGACCGGGACCGGGACAAATTTCTTGTTGACGGCGATGTCGCGCATCACCTTCTTCTTCTGCTGATCGGTCAGCAGGATCACCTTGCCGACGGCATCCAGTGCTTCCTTGACGCCCTGCTTGGCTTGCTCGGCCACGATCATGACGCGGTAATTGCGGCGGCTGTTCGCCAGTTCAACTCCGAACCTGTCCATGATGCGGCCACGCGGCGGCGGAACGACGCGTTCGCTGACGCGATTGTCCTCCGCCTCGGTCATGTACTGCTCGCCATCGCGAATCTGGAGCTGGTAGAGCCTCCCGGCAAGCACGGTGAACACACCGCCGATGCCTACGCCCATCATAAGGCTGCGACGGCTGAAGGTGTTGTAGCGGCTCTTGTCCTTCTTATCGAACAGCGGCATCAGGCATCGCTCCGCAGGGGACCGATCAGTCGGTGATGAAGTGCGCCGATGGCCATAGCCGTCGGAATGTAAAACAGCACCGTCATCGCCAACTCACTGACACTGGGGCCAGGCGACGGCAGGTTCCAGTGGGACAGCGCCATGATTGTATAGGCAGAGACGCAGGCCACCAAGGCCGCAACCGAAAAGCCCAGCACAGCACCCAGACCGGACAGCCCGGCGAAGGAATCCCGGCTGCGCGCGACCACCGCATAAGTCAGTGCGAAGGACAAGGTCCAGACCCCTGGCGAGCCACCACACAATACGTCTTCGGCAAGGCCAATGCCGAAGGCCGCGGCGGGGGTCATCAGATCAGGCCGCACCAGACACCAGAAATAAACCGGCACCAGCGCGAGCAGCGGGGGGGGCAGCGCGCCGCCGGCGATCGAGATCGGGATGTTGGCCAGGAACGCGCAGAAAATACCACTCAGAAGCGGGAGCTGCCGGACGAACACCCTTAGTGCCGTGCTGACTCCGGTGCGATCCGCCAAAGCCATGGTTACTGATCCGCCGAAATGCCATCGTCCGACTCCGGTGCTGGAGACGTCGGGGCGGGTACCGGGGCCTGGGCCGGGGGCGCAACGGGTTTGAGCGCCGGGGTTGCGGCAGCCTGCGCGTTGGCGGCGGTAGCAGGATTTGGCGCTGAGGGACGGGAAGAAGTGGCCGCGCCCGGCTGGGTTTGGGGGGGCTGAGCCGAACTGGCTGGAGGGGGTGGCATGGGTTTGAAACCCGCCGCCTCGACAGGCAACTGGGCATCGGGCGGCAATTGTTCAGGCGGTTCTGCGAAATTGAGAATCTCAACATCCTGGCTCTGGCTGGCGTCGGCCAGCAGCGCTACGCGCCACCCGCCCTTGCCATCCGACACCACCGTACCCACGGGTAACCCCTGAGGCAGAAGCCCCCCATCGCCCGATGACACGACTTGATCACCCGCCTTGACCGTTGCGGTACGAGCCAGTTGCTCGAGCATCGGCATACGGGTGTTGTCGCCGGTCAGAATCGCCTGAACATTCCCCGGCGCGATGGTGACGGGAATACGGCTGTTGAGATCGGTCAGCAGGATCACCCAGGATGTGCGCTGACCCGAAATATAGATGCGTCCGATCATGCCGCTGGCATCGATCACGGCCTGCCCCGGCTGGGCATTGTGCCTGGTTCCCGCATTCAAGATCAGAGTCTGCAGAAACGGCTTGCTGGAGCGCCCGATCACCCGCGCCAGCACGGCATTGAGCTTGGAATCCGGCACGGCCTTCAGAAGCGCCTGATAATGCCGAACCCGGCCCTCCAGCACGATCTCGGCATTGCGCCACTGGCGCAGCCGGGCATTTTCCTCTTTCAGCTTCAGATTTTGTTCGTAGACGGAGAATATCTCACCGATGGATCCCATCCAGCGGTTGAAGCCATGGATGGGACCGCGCGCCCACTCCAGGGTCGGGGCTAGAAAATCGGTCACATGCGCCCGGACCTGGTCGAACATGCCGGACTGGGCTTTGCTCATGCCCAAGAGCACGAGGATCAGCGCGAGGGCCACCACCACGACCAGCGGAAGCTGGGCATTGCCGCGTCCTCTTGCGATCTTCCAGGCGCCGTTGGCCATGACCGCGGCTCTTATCCCACCTTAGCGTCAAAAGGCTGTCGAAAGAACGTGTCGCATTCCTTTTGTGTTTTCGAGAACCCGACCCGTGCCCAGTGCGACACAAGACAGGGGATCGTCAGCAATGGAAACCGGAAGGCCGGTTTCTTCCCGCAGCACCGAATCCAGATTGGCCAGCAATGAACCGCCCCCGGTCAGCACAATGCCCTTGTCCACGATGTCGGCGGCCAGTTCGGGCGGGGTGGCTTCCAGGGCGACTTTCACCGCTTCCACGATAGCGCCCACCGGCTCGGCCAGCGCCTCGGCGATATGACGCTGGGTGATGCTGATCTCCTTCGGCACGCCGTTCAAAAGATCGCGCCCCTTGATGTCGAGTGTCACGCCGTGTCCATCCTCCGGCGGGGCCGCGGTGCCTATTTCCTTTTTGATCCGCTCTGCGCTGGCTTCACCGATCAACAGATTCTGATGACGGCGGATATAGGCGATGATCGCTTCATCCATCTTGTCACCGCCGACACGCACCGAGCGCGAATAGACGATGCCGCCCAACGAGAGCACCGCCACTTCCGTGGTGCCGCCGCCGATATCAACCACCATGGAGCCGGTCGGTTCCGACACAGGCAAGCCCGCGCCGATTGCCGCCGCCATCGGTTCCTCGATCAGGAACACGCGCCGGGCGCCGGCGGAAAGGGCGGATTCCTGAATGGCGCGGCGCTCGACGGCAGTGGAGCCGGAAGGCACACACACGATGATCATCGGATTGGCGAAGGAGCGGCGGTTATGCACCTTGCGGATGAAGTGCTTGATCATTTCCTCGGCAACTTCGAAGTCCGCGATAACGCCATCGCGCATCGGACGGATCGCCTCGATGTTGCCGGGCGTGCGGCCCAGCATCATCTTGGCGTCGTTGCCAACGGCGCGGACAGACTTCTTGCCGCCACGGGTGGTGATAGTGGCGACCACCGAAGGCTCGTTGAGGACGATGCCCCGGCCTTTCACGTAGACAAGCGTGTTCGCCGTCCCCAGATCGATGGCCATGTCGCTCGAAAGAGCGCCAAGAAGACTGCCGAACATTCCGAACCTGCCTGTTCTTAACTGGATTGAGCCGAAACCCCGCTCCGGGCCCGGACATACTGTCTGAAATTGGTAAACCGGCCCCTGCCGGAGCGGACAGGGGCCAGTTTATTTTACCGGGCGACGGTCAAAGCCTCCGGCGCCTGTTTTTCGCGCTTTACCAGCAGCTTATTGAGAGCATTCACATAGGCATAGCCCGCCGCCGCCAGCGTATCGGTGTCGGAGGCCTTGCCAGTCACGGTGCGGCCATTCTCCTCCAAACGAACACTGACCGTGGCCTGGGCATCGGTACCCTCGGTCACGGCACTGATCTGGAACAGCTGCAGAGTGGCGGCATGGGGATAAAGTTCCCGCACCGCCTTGAAGATGGCGTCCACCGGGCCATCGCCCTCGGTCCGGATGGAACGGTCCTCGCCCGCCACAGTCAGGGTCATCTCGGCCGTGGGCTTCAAACCCGTTCCGGTCTGGACCCGAATGCTTTTCAGGGTAATGGCGTCATGGCCGCGTACGATCTCGTCGTCCACCAGGGCGGCGATGTCTTCGTCGAACACATGCTTCTTCTTGTCGGCCAAATCCTTGAACCGACGGAAGGCGTCCTCGAACGCATCATTCGCCAGCACATATCCCATGGCCTCCAGCTTGTCCCGGAAGGCGTGGCGTCCCGACAGCTTGCCCAGCATCAGACTGGTCGAATGAACACCAACATCCTCCGGCCGCATGATCTCATAGGTCTCGACATTCTTCAGCATGCCGTCCTGGTGGATGCCGCTTTCATGGCTGAAAGCATTCTTGCCGACGATGGCCTTGTTGTACTGGACCGGAAAGCCGGTGACATTGCTCACCATCTTGGATGCACGCGACAGCAGCTTGGTATTGATATTGGTGCTGAAGGGCATGATATCCCCCCGCACCTTCAGCGCCATCACGATCTCTTCCAGCGCCGCGTTGCCTGCGCGCTCGCCGATACCGTTGATGGTGCATTCCACCTGCCGCGCTCCCGCTAGCACGCCTGCCAACGAGTTCGCCACCGCCAGGCCCAGGTCGTTGTGGCAATGGGTGGAAAAAATCACCTTGTCGGCATTCGGTACTCGCTCGCGCAGCATAGTGATGATGTCGAAAAATTCCTGCGGCGTAGAATAGCCTACCGTATCGGGCACATTAATCACCGTCGCGCCGGAATGGATCGCCACCTCCACACAGCGGCACAGGAAATCCGGCACGGTGCGAGTTGCATCTTCCGCGCTCCACTCCACATCGTCCGTGAAGTTGCGGGCTCGCGTCACCGACGCGCCAACCGCTTCCAGAACGGCATTCTCGCCCATCTGCAGCTTATGCTTCATATGAACGGGAGATGTGGAAATAAACGTATGAATGCGTGGGCGTTTCGCGCCTTTCAGCGCCTCGCCGGCACGGTCGATGTCCTTGAAGCCCGCACGCGAAAGACCGCATACACTGGCATTCTTCACGATCTTCGAGATTTCCGTAACCGCCCTGAAATCGCCTTGCGACGAAATCGGGAACCCGGCCTCGATTACATCGACGCCCATCTCGTCGAGCAGTTCAGCGATCTGCAACTTCTCTTCATGCGTCATCGCCGCGCCTGGCGACTGCTCGCCATCGCGCAATGTGGTGTCGAATATTTTGATCGGCTGCATGTCTTTGTTGGTGGTCATGACAAATGTCCTTCCGTTCGTCGCGCGCCGCGACTTCGATTCTCCTTCGCATCTGATCCCCTAAACACACGGCATGGGCCCATCCCACGCCGAAGCGCCTAGGGGCGGCTAAGAAGAAGAAGCGCGTGCGAAGACCTACGGGAAAGACGGG